>JAGANQ010000030.1 GCA_017624115.1 Lachnospiraceae bacterium | reverse complement strand
TCTGTCATCTCCATAACAGTAAAGTCGGTAGTAACCAGAGGCAGTACTGACTCCATCAGAGAAAGAAGCTCGGTAAGGCTCTGATTCTTAAACTGATCATAAATGGCATTCAGAATCTGGCGCTGTCTGCTGGTTCTTGCATAATCATCTGCCTCCGAACCCTTATCGACAAAACGGATTCTTGCATAGCCGGTTGCCTGTGCACCGTTCAGCCAGTGTGTACCGGTATATACCTGCAGATTACGGTACTGCGGGTCTGCGATGTAATTCGAGGTATTTAAGAATTCGGCTTCGGCTTCCGTCAAATAGACAGATACACCGCCCAGCTTATCAATAACCTTTGTCAGGCTTGAGAAATTAACGGCAACATAACCGTCAATACATAAATCAAAGTGCTTTGCAAATACTTCCTTCAGTAAGTCAATACCGCCGGTACGATAAACGGTATTCAGCTTATTATTAGAATAGCCCGGAATCGTGACCAGCATATCACGCATGAAAGAGGTCAGCTTAAGAGCCTTGGTATTCGTATCAATCGTTACAACAATCATACTGTCAGACAGATTTCCACTGTCCTTATCCAGCCCCAGAAGCAGAATATTATAAACTCCGGTTTCCGAACGTCCTTCACCCTTATGGGTCGGCGTATCAATGCTGGCAACGGGAAGATTGGTATAATCCTCCGGATTTTCTACTGTTTCAAAGTATTCTGTACTGGAAGGATTATTCACATTATTTTCCCCATTATCATAATTTACAAGACTCATCAGACGATAGGCATAAGCAATCATCCCCAGAAGAATCACGATAATTACTGCTGAAGTAATCATAAATACACGATACCATAAAGGCTTGCGTTTAAACTTCTTTAGAAAGCCTCCATTCTTATTATCCTTTGTACTTTTTGAGCTGCTGCCCGTTGTTTTCTTATCCATAGCCAGTTCCCTTTTACTCCTTACATATTTACGAAATCTTCTCTAAAATGGCAATCAGATACTCCCACATCCTGCGTGTGGAGGATATACTTAAGGCTTCCTTTGGAGTATGAATGTCCTTCATATCCGGACCAAAGGAAATCACATCCAGCCATGGACATTTTTCCAGCAGAATGCCACATTCCAGTCCGGCATGAATTGCCTGAATCTCCGGCTTCTTTCCGAACATCTCCTCGTAAACAGAGGAAGCCAGTTTCTGCAGCTTTGAATCACGCTTATATTCCCATTCCGGGTAATCGCCGCCTACCGAGTATTCACCGCCGAGAAATTCTGTAAGATATTTAAGCTGCGTACTTACCGCATATTTTCTGGATTTTACAGAGCTTCTGACTGAAGCAGTCAGTTCAAAGTACTCCTTGGTCAGTCTGACAATTCCGATGTTGAGAGAGGTCTCCACTAATCCCGGAATATCCATACTCATATTCTGGATGCCGTTTGGCACATTCATAAGCAGGAAAATCATCTTCTCCTGTGCCATCGGTGTCAGCACCTTTTTCGCGCAGGCACCATTATTTACTATCTCAAGCTGCAGACCACTGTCTGATACCTCATATTCTTTGCGAAATGTCTCCTCACAGGACTTTACAAGAGCCTCCAGCTCTTCCGTCTCCTGCTCCGTGACAAGAAGCTCTATGCTGCATTGACGGGGAATCGCATTGTCCTTTTCACCGCCGGACAAGGCTGCCACGCCAAGCTCAAGGGAACTGTTTAAAGTATACAACAGCCTCCCGGCAAGCTTAATTGCATTGGCACGTTCCTTGTGAATTTCTCCACCGGAATGTCCGCCCAAAAGACCTTTTATGGAAATCGTATAAGAAATGCCCTCTGCATCATCATACTGTACCGGAAGCTTCATAGAACCGCCAAGACCGCCTGCACAGCTTGTAAGGATGATGCCTTCTTCCTCCGAATCAAGATTAAGAAGATACTTTCCTTTAATCATGGAAAGGTCTATTGCAGTGGCACCCTCCATGCCAACCTCCTCATCCACTGTCAGGATAACCTCCAGATGCGGGTGACTGATGCTGTCATCCGCAAGCAGTGCAAGCGCATAGGCAATTGCAATACCGTCATCTCCCCCAAGGCTGGTTTTGGTTGACATAATCCAGTCATCATGGACAGCTATCGGAAGAGCATCTTTCGTAAAATCGTGTTCAGAATCTGCCTCCTTTACTGCCACCATATCCAGGTGTCCCTGCAGGATAACGCCTGCGTCTGTTTCCCTTCCCTTAGAAGCCTCTTTTACGATAATCACATTATTCAGCTCATCCTGATAATATTTAAGGTTATGTTTCTGTGCAAAAGCGACACAATAGTCACTGATTTCTTTTGTATTTCCTGAACCATGCGGAATTCTGGTCAGCTCTTCAAAATAAGTAAAAACGCTCTGTGGATCTAATCCCTCTAACATCTCGATACCTCCTGTATCAGATACTTTTCTGTATCAGTCAACTCCTTATATTTTTACACAAATTATCCAAAAAATCAACTTAAAATTGCCAAAACAAGGGAATAAAGACGGAATATTAAGAATATCCTTCAGTAAATGTTAAGAAAATCGGTGATAAATCAAATGAAGCAGCTTTTTATCCGTATTTTTGTGATTCTGTTTTTTCTGCTTTTGATTTTAAATCCGCAGACTACCGTAGCCGGTGCCAGTACAGGACTATTATTATGGTTCCATTCCATTATTCCCAGTCTGCTGCCTTTTATGATTCTCTCTAATCTTCTGGTCTCACTGAACGGTATTTCCCTGTTTACGACCTTTCTATATCCTCTGACAAGCCGGATATTCGGTATTTCCAGAAATGGCTCGTATGCGCTGCTTACAGGCTTTATCTGTGGCTATCCCATGGGTGCCAAAACCTGTGCGGACTTAATCCGTGAAAAAAGAATTTTCATTACAGAGGGACAGTATCTGCTAGGCTTTGTCAATAATCCCGGACCTGCCTTTATCAGTGGGTATGTCCTTCAGAATGTACTCGGCGGAAAATACCATGCCCTGCCGTTTTTTATTGCCATATACGGTGCCCCTTTTCTGATGGCAGTTATTTTACGGTGTGTTCCTCATCGGCGTCCGTCAAAAAAAGAAGGCGATGGCCTTCCTTTTTCTCCATTTCTCCCCGCAAAAGGAGTCGATTTCGGCATTCTTGACCGTGCCATTATGAACGGCTTTGAAACTGCAACCAGACTTGGCGGGTATATTATATTGTTTTCGATTCTTTCAGCCTTTATTGTGGGTGAAAACCTGTTTGCACTGCCGGTGAAGGCACTGCTTCTCTCTGCCACGGAAATCACCACCGGCATTCATTTCCTCGGGATTAATCCTGGCAAATATACGAATATGGCAATCTGTGCCTGCGCTTCCTTCGGTGGACTCTCAGGGATATTTCAGACCAAAAGCGTAATCAGCGATACTCCGCTTCGGCTTTCTTTCTACATAGTAGATAAGCTGTGCATCAGTCTGCTTTCTGCCATATTATATGGATTTGCTGCATCCTGGTTTTAGCCCTGCTGCTCTCCTTCATAATATTCAGGAATTGGCTCTTCCTCCTCCGGAGGTATGAGCTCATTCCTGTTATGCTGAATCATCTCATAGGTATTGTTGAGAGAGTTGGCAAAGCTCTCATATTTTACGCGGGCATTTTCCATCGTATTGGCAATAATATTCTGCATATTGGAAAGCATCTCATCCGTATACTGGATAGCACCCATGCGGATATTATTTGCATCCTCCGTAGCAGAATCAAGAATCTGCTGTGCCTGATTGGTGGCATCCTGTATGATTTCATTTGCCTTTACAAATGCCTGCTGCATAATCTCATGCTCGTTAATCAGTTCGTTGGTATGTATCGCGGTCTGCTGCAGCATCGCGTCTGCGTCAGCCTTCGCTTTATTAAGGATTTCGTCACGGTTCTTGATAATATTCTGATATTTCTTAATCTCATCCGGTGTCTTTAAGCGAAGCTCAGACAGTAAATCCATAAGACCGTCCTTATTCACGATAATTTTAGTCGTAGAAAGCGGCTGGTATTTACTATTCTCAATATATTCCTCTATTTCATCAATAATCTGTTCAATTTTACTGCTCATCTATACCCTCTCCTTCAGCTTGAATTTTTCATATACGCGTTTCATTACATTCTCCGGTACAAATTTTGAAATGTCTCCGCCCATCAGAGCGACTTCCTTTACAATGCTGGAGCTTAAATAGGCATACTGCAGTCTGGTGGTCAGAAATACGGTATCTACATCATGGTTTAAGGCCGTGTTAATCTGAGACATCTGCAGTTCATATTCAAAATCTGTAATGGCACGCAATCCCCTTACAATCGTAGTTGCCTCTGACTTTACGGCAAAATCTACCAGAAGCCCGTCAAATGCTTCCACTCTGACATGTGGTATATGACTGGTTGCCTCCTTTAACATAGTAACACGTTCTTCTACAGAAAACAACGGATTTTTAGAACTATTCTGCAACACACCGACTATAAGCTCATCCGTAATTTTCAAGGAACGTTCTATTACATCAAGATGTCCAAACGTAACCGGATCAAAGCTGCCCGGATAAATCGCTCGCTTCATGCTCTCATTCTCCTCTGATACTCTATATTTTAATTTTCTTTTTTATACAGATAGACATGCTTGTTTGTCTTATATTCTTTTTCTTTTTCTACGATATAACCCAGTTCACCAGCATAGGAGAAATCCGTTTCCTTTGCTGCCTCCACGATAATCACGGTATTCTTGTCCATTATATCCGATTCTCTTAATGCTTCCAGAACCTGCCGCTCCCATTCCATATGATACGGAGGATCCATAAAGATAATATCAAAAACCTTTCCCTTACCATTCAGGCGATGAACGGCGGTTACAGCATCGCACTCCATAACTATGGCATTTTCATCAAGCCTGGTAAACTTGAGATTATCGCGGATGCAGACGGCAGCAGACTTATTGTTCTCCACAAAGTATGCTTCCTCTGCTCCTCTGCTGAGTGCCTCGATACCAATAGCACCGCTGCCGCTGAACAGATCCAGAAACACCGCGCCAGGCACTCTGGTCTGTATCATGTTGAACAGTGTCTCCTTAATTCTGTCTGTTGTAGGTCTTGTATCTTTTCCTTCTATTGTTTTAAGCGGAAGACTTCTCGCCGTTCCTGCAATCACTCTCATCATATATGTAGCTCCTTTTTATTGAAACATTTTTAAAATCTGCTGCCATATAAAATTCCAAACAGAATATTATATGGCAGCGTCATTAGCCGGATTATTTACCGGCCATCTGTCTTTCCTGAGCTTCAATCATCTTTTTCACCATATAACCACCTACAGAACCATTCTGATAGGAAGTCAGATTTCCGTTGTAGCCGTGACTTAACGGTACACCAAGCTCACTTGCTACCTCATATTTGAATTTGTTTAATGCTTCCTTTGCCTCCGGTACTACATTAGAAGAATTAGATGCCATAATAAACGCCTCCTTATATTAAAATCTGAGTTACTGGTTACGATATTATTATGCTTCGAGTTCCTTCTCTCTACACGCGGAGACTTTTTCATAAACTGGCAATTTTTCGCGAAAATTTTTTCACGAAAATTATGCTTCTGTTGACTCTACCAAATCTTCATAGGTACCGGTAAGCGGTTCAAAGCGGAAGGAAAAGTTTTCATACACCTTATCCTCCAGCGAGGCAAGCCTGTTATTTACATACACCTTCATCGTCTCCGCATCAATGTCCAAGAAGCGGAATACCTGCTCCACAGTATAGTAATTCAAAAATTCAATTTTATCATGTTCTTTGATTTCGTAATAGCCCGATTCGAGTTTTCCGTTAATCTGTGCAAACTTCGGGCAGACAACCTGCCTGTCATTGACTTCAAATGTAATGCTGCCCGTGTATTCCGGCAAAGCCTCTACAACCATTTTTGCCGGAGCACCCACTGTGGAATCCCGGATAATGATACGGTCATTCTGCTTTAAGGATGCCTGCAGGCTCACTTCTTCTCCATTTAACAGGATAACGGCTCCCTCTCCCGACTCACCGCGCACAACCTGCGTTTTTCCGTTTACTGTAAAGGTAAGCTCTTTACCGCGTCTTGGAAACAGGCACTCATTCGGATAATCGGCCTGAATTGCTGCATCCATGACAGTAAGTCTATCATTATCATATAATTTTATTCTCTGACCGTTAAAATATACAAAAATAAAACTGTTTTTCTGATTATAATAGTTGAGACAGATACCTATCGGTGTTACCAGCAGAGAGTCCTTTTTGATATCCTGGTTCAGGAATTCAATATTTCCCATAACCTCAGCACCTCGAAGCGCCACACGCTCCTGCGGGATATCCAGTTCTTCTGCCAGAAGCCGCGTAAAGCCGGATACTTTTCCGCCGCCGCCGACAACAAAAACAGCACTGACCGATTTTCCGCCGTTCAATTCCTTAATCTTTTCCGAAATATTCGCTGCCATGCGGCTTAAAACAGGCTCCATTACCTTAAGGACGGCCGCCGGCTCTATTTTATGGGACAGTCCCATAATGTCTTTATATGTAATAGCCTTTTTTTTACCTGAAGCCAGTTTAATTTTCTCTGCTGTAGCAAAATCCACCAGATATTCTTTCACGAGAGTTTCCGTCAGTTCATCACCGGCGATTGGAATCATGCCGTAAGCAGTGATGCTGCCTTCTTTCGTGATACAGATATCGGAGGTTCCCGCACCGATATCGACAAGCGCAATATTAAGCAGACGGAACTGCTCCGGGATAGCGAGCTGAATAGCTGCAATAGGCTCCAGTGTCAGATTTGCCACCTCAAGTCCGGCATCCTCTACAGCAGAATAAAGGCTGTCTACAACCTCCTCCGGCAGAAACGTAGCCAGAACATCAGCACCGACCTTTCTAGCCTTGTGTCCTTCCAGAAAATTCATATCAAAATCATTCAGATAATATTTGATGACTGTGTAGCCGACACAGTAAAAACGGATATTAGATTCCTCATGGCTGAGCTTTTCGTGAGCATTCTCCACACCAAGCATATCAAGAGAATAGACATGCTCATTCGTGATCAGCGTCTCCTCCTCGAAGGTCTGTTCGACGTGCATCGTAACGGTTTTCAGAACACGGCCGGCAGCAGCGATGCAGACTTCATTTAATCCCCTGCCTAACATCATTTCCAGCGACGTCTTAACCTGATAAATGGTCTGTGAAACCTTGGCAATGTCATGAATTTGTCCGTCAATCATCGCTCTGGTATCATGTTCCTTTGTATATTGTGCCGCTACCTTGAATTTTTTATGATCCATAAAGCCGACACTTCCGACAATACTTCTTGTGCCGATATCCAACCCAAATACCATGCGCTCGGGATATTTTTTATTATCTTCCATCAACATGCCTCCGTTATCCATACATTTATAGATATGTCTGTCTGCACAGACATATCTGTTTAGTGAAAGAATACCATGAAAACCATTAAAATTCCAGTGCCTTTTTCAATTCCTGAAGAGTTTCTTCAGGAGTGCCGCTGTTATCAATAATTTTCTGGCAGCTTTTACGAAATTGCTCATCAGAAAGCTGGTTTTTCATAATGTCGTCTATCTTTTCATCCGAGTAACCGCGGCTTTTCTTAAGCCGCTCTCTGCGCACTTCTTCTGTGGCATAGACATACCAGATTTCATCACAGATTTCATCATAATGGTCTTCTATCAGAAGAGCTGCCTCTATGACAATAATTTTCGCCGGATCCTCCAGCTGAACGCAGGAAATTTCCCCACGGATATATTCCTTTACCATCGGATGTACAATTTTATTCAGCTTCTTTAAACATACCGGGTTAGAAAATACAATTTCAGACAGCTTTTTCCGGTTGATGCTGCCATCTTCTGAAAGCACCTCACTGCCAAACTCATCCAGAATATGCTCATAGCAGCTGTGCCCCGGTTCTGTAAGCTGGTGTGCAATATCGTCTGCTACCAGAAGCTCTGCTCCAAATTCCTGTTTCATCAGAGAAAGCACCTGTGATTTTCCTGAACCAATTCCGCCTGTAATGCCGATTACCATAGAAAACATCTCCTTTGAATATAAACCTGCGCTTATTTTGTCTCAAACCAGTTCGTTCCTGTATTCATATCTATTTCCAGAGCCACCTTTAAGTTAGCAGCCCCTTTCATCTCCTGTTCCAATATGGCTTTGACCTGCTCTGTTTCCTCTTCCTTCGCTTCAACCAAAAGCTCATCGTGAACCTGCAAAATCAGTCTCGATTTCAGATTTTCCTTCCTGAGACGCTCATCCACGCGCACCATGGCAATTTTAATAATATCAGCCGCGGTTCCCTGAATCGGCGCATTCATGGCAATTCGCTCACCGAAGGAACGCTGCATGAAATTCGGGGATTTTAATTCCGGTATCGGACGCTTTCGGCCAAACATGGTGACAGACTCGCCTTTTTCCTTTGCATCGCTTACCAGCTTATCAAGGAATGTTTTAATTCCCGGATAAGCTTCAAAATACTTCCCAATGTATTCCTCCGCTTCCTTGCGGGTGATGCTTAAGTCCTGGCTCAGACCAAAGGAACTGATACCATAGACAATACCAAAGTTGACTGCTTTGGCATTTCTTCGCTGTAAGCCTGTGACCTCATCAACCGGTACGTGGAATACCTGAGAAGCAGTAATACGGTGAATATCCGAATCCTGCTTATAGGCTTCAATCAGGCGCTCATCCCCCGACATATGGGCGAGTACGCGCAGTTCAATCTGCGAATAATCGGCATCGACAAAAATATAGCCCTTTTCCGGTACAAATACCTTTCGAATTTCCCTGCCAAGTTCCATTCTCACCGGGATATTCTGCAGGTTTGGTTCCGTGCTGCTGATTCTTCCGGTAGCTGTGATTGTCTGATTAAAATTGCTGTGGATACGGTTGTCTGCTCCGATATAGCTGGCCAGACCGTCCGCATACGTTGATTTCAATTTGGTGAGCTGGCGGTATTCCAGAATATCAGAGATAACCGGATTTTCCGGTGCCAGCTTTTCAAGTATATCGGCTGCGGTAGAATAACCGGTCTTGGTTTTCTTACCGCCTTTCAGCTTCATCTTTTCAAAGAGGATTTCCCCAAGCTGTTTCGGAGAATTGATATTGAATTTTTCTCCTACCTGTGTGTAGATAGCCTCCTCAACCTCGGTGATACGGTCTGCCAGCTTTTCTCCGTAGGCTAACAGCTCTTCCTTGCGCACCTCGATTCCTGCCTGCTCCATATGCACGAGCGTGTAGATAAGCGGCATCTCCACTGTCTCATAAAGCTGCCACATGCCCTCCTCTGCCAGCCTTTTTCGCATTACTTCGTCTGCCATATAAGCGATGCAGCTGATGTAACAGGCATAGCGCATAAGCTCATCCGGCTTTTCGGCTGCTGCATCAGTAAGGCTCATTTTCTTAAACAGCTCATCTCTTGACGGCAGGGAAATACCGAGATAATCCTTTGCCACCTCATCATAGGTATAGCTGTCTTTCAATGGATTTAAAAGGTAAGCGGCAATGCTGATATCCATTTCATTTCCAATCGCATAATCCCTGGTATAGGCTGTCTGTCCCTTTAAATCCATGTAATCAACACGCTTGGCCTGTTCTGTCAGAGCCTTGTATTCATTAAGAAGATAGTCCTCTGTCAAAAATCCACCTGACTCTATCCAGTATATCTCAGTTTCAGAAAATGCGAGAGAAAGTCCAAGAATCTTCTTCTCACCGATACAGACAGCACCGACGCGTTCTGCCCCGGCAGCCTTTTTGAATATAGCATCCGCCTTAGCAAAATCAGAGATTCTCTGAAAATGCTCATCCAGCTTCGGGACTTCCTCTCCCTCTGTAAAATATTTATGAATAATACTCTTTAATTCCAGCTTACTAAAGATTTCTCTGGCGTCCTTTGTAAAAAGTTCTCCCCGTTTTCCACTCTCAATCGAGACTGAAAGCGGACAGTCCGTCTTGATTTCGGCAAGAATACGGGAAAGCTTCGCTGATTCATAATGATTTTTCAAAGCCTCTCTTGCCTTTGGCGGGGTGATTTCTTCTATATGTGCATAGGCATTTTCAACAGAATGAAAGGCTGCGATAATCTTACCGGCTGTTTTCTCACCTACTCCGGGCACACCCGGAATGTTATCGGAGGCA
Organism: Lachnospiraceae bacterium; assembly: GCA_017624115.1. Taxonomy (GTDB): domain Bacteria; phylum Bacillota; class Clostridia; order Lachnospirales; family Lachnospiraceae; genus RGIG8607. Next base: position 13,169 of record JAGANQ010000030.1, on the reverse strand, counting down.
TCCCCCATCAGTGCCTTCATCTCGATAAACTCTAACGGTGTCACACCGTACAGCTCCTTCACCTGTTCTTCGTTATAATCCTCTATCTCTGTCACGCCTTTTTTGGTTTTCGGAATACGGATTTTGATTTTCTTCGTGGCAAGCTGCAGCAAATCGCGGTCACCGGACAACACCACAACATCCATGCCCTTGCTCTCGCCCTCTCTTGCCATAGTGCCCAGAATATCATCTGCCTCGAAGCCTTCCATCTCGGCAATCTGAATGCCCATGGCGGTCAGACATTCCTTCATATAGGGAACCTGCTCCTTAAGCTCCTCCGGCATACCCTTTCTTGTTCCCTTGTAGGCATCGTATAGCTTATGGCGGAAGGTCGGTGCCTTCAAATCAAAAGCCACCGTAAGATAATCGGGATGCTCCTCCTCCATGATTTTCATCAGAATATTTAAAAATCCAAGAATAGCATTTGTATGCACACCCTGTGAATTCGTCAAGTCAGGCAGTCCGTAAAATGCTCTGTTTAGAATACTGTTTCCGTCGATTAGTAATAACTTTGCCATAATGATTGTCCTTCCCTGTCTATATCCATTGCCATATCTGAACGATAATACCGATTGCCGTTACTGCATACATAGCTCCAAAAATAAGTCCCTTTATGCGCATAAAGCTGTTGTAACGCTCACATTGCAGCTGGGCTGTTTTCAGCTTTTTATCCAGCATATGCTTAAAATTAAACGAAGTATCGCTACCATTTTCCAGTTCCTTTAAGCCCTCGGCAAGCATATACATGATTTCGAGCTCTTCATAACAGTCCTTGCAGGTACGGACATGGGCGATGAACTGCTCCTGTTCTTTAAGAAACATTTTACCATTCAGAAAATCCGGTATTTTTCGCTGCCATTCTCTGCATATCATAAGCGTCACCTCCTGTAGTCATCCTAAAACCATTCGAAATCCGCCCTGTTCAGACTGCTGTCTCTGCTTTGCACCTCATCTTTTTGCGAATCCCAAAGTCATGCTTTTTCATGCCAGCATGAAACGCATGGTCTTTTGACCCTGGTATCATAATATTTCCTTAAGCACAGGATATATCTTTTCTGCCATTCGCATAAAGCCTAATGCATTCGGATGCGTGCCGTCTACCGTGCATTCTGCTCTTCCATATTCACCAAAAAACGTGCTGCCGTCAATGAACCACACATTCTCATCGCCTGCCTGTCTGGCATTCTGATAGGTTCTCTCTATCACGGCTGCCCTCTTTTTTGAGTCTTCTACATTTTTATCTACATCCGGGCGGCTTATCATTATTACCGGAAGAGTCGGGTGTTTTTCTCTGATAATTCTGAAAAATGGCTCATGTGTTTCCTGAAGATGCTCCACGTTTGGCGAATTATGATCGTAATCATAGACAAATACACTCATATCAGGAATTCCGGCAATATATTCGGCAAATTCCCTCTCGCCTCTGGCAGAGCCGGAAAATCCATAATTATAATAATCGGCATCCAGCCATCTGCTGACAATGCTGGTATACGCATTACCCACTCTGGAAGCACAGCCTCCTTCTGTGATGGATGAGCCATAAAAAACAATAGGATTTTTTATCTGATAATCAGGTGCTTCTTCAAGCACTGCATTCTCCTCCACACCGATCTCCATAGCAAGCAGATGGTCATTGCGCGGAAGGTTAATGGTGACAAGCTCCATTTCTTCTCTTTTCGTGAATACTTTCTCTATCGTAAGTTTCTCCATTGCATGTACGCCCGGTGCCAGGTAGCCAAGATAACGGGCATCCATTCCTTTTCCAAGGTAAATATCTGCACCGGCAGAACCGGATAACGGGATGTTAATATCCTCCTTCGCAGATGACACTGTCATACGGATAAGGATTGTTCTTGAATCTGTGACAAAACGGACTCTTCCGCCGGCAGTTCTTCTGCCAAGGAAATCATACTGCGGCATCCTTTCAAACATATACAGCGGCAGACGGTAAAATTGTCTTTTTTCTGCGTCTGCCACTGCCAGACCATGAATGCGCAGTGGTTTCTCCGTTATGGAATATACTCTGTAGCCATTTTGGTGAATCATAATACGCTCTCCTTATTTATCATTCATTTTTTACAGCTCTTTTATACGTCCGATTTGTTCATATTCCTGATGCTCATCTTGAAAAATATGAAGATACCGGCAGACTGCTCCTGCAAAATCAACAAACGCATATCCCTGTGCGGTAATAAGGTTTCTGTCCTCCACAACTCTTGCCTGTACGAAATTCTCTCTGTTGAATGGATCCTCACAGCCAAGCTGTGCAATTTTCTCTGCCGGACAGGAGGTCGTATAGCGATACTTATCAAGAATACCTGCACGTCCCAGAAACTGCGGGGCAAAGCAGATGGCAGCCACCAGTCTGCCTGCCGCTGTCAGGTCAGATGCCAGCTTACAGATATCATTCTGACTATTGTTAATCGGACCGCCTGGAAGAATCAATGCCTCAATATCGTCCAGTGATGTAATATCTGATATTTTCTTATCCGGAAGATACCGCAGTCCAGATTGTGCCGTAATCGCTTCCGTATGTTCGGAAATAGCTACAATCTCACGCTTATCGGTATTTTTAAGACGGTGAAGCAAAAGGCTTATCTCAAAATCAGCCATTTGCTCGTAAATATAACATAGTATCATAGTAAATCCTCTTTTATTATTCCAGTGTAATCCAGTATCTCTGAATCGTGATACCGTCTGCATCCAGTTCATTTTCCATAATGCCGCCGTTATTCTGGATGCTTTTTGCAGAGCCGGTGTTTTCCTTATCACATACCATAAGTACCTTATCAATACCGAGCTTTCTGCATTCCTCAAGAGCCAGACCAATTATTTTTGTCGCATAGCCCTTTCTTCGCTCTGACGGACGGATGCCGTCACCAATATGACCTCCGCTCAGTAAAAGTCCTTCATTCAGATAATGACGGATATTTACTGCTCCGACAAAAATGTTGCGCTCTGTATCCAGGCAGAAAAAGGTAGAATCTGGCACCAGACCAGTGTCCGTATTTGTTACCTCTAGCGTAGTGAGATATGTGTCAAAATCATGGTAATCATGCTTTCTAATCGCATAGGGAACAATCTTCTCACCTGTTTTACACCATTCATCCAACATCTCAAATAACTGCTGTTTGTAAGATTTATCAAGTTTTACGAGCTTCAGCATTTTTTCCCTCCTGTATACCGATTTCCACTTCTAACCATTTTATCACAGCAGTACTTTATTTTCAAGGCTAGTACAATGATTAAAAAAGAATCCTGCTTTGCAGGATTCTCCGCCTGCGGCGGGTCGCCATGGCGACATAATTCCGCTGCGCCGCAGTGCGCTCCTGCCCGGAGGGCTTTTTTATGTAATAGGAAATTCTATCGGAATTTTCTATTACATAAAAGAAAAAGCTCCAAGGTCTCCCTTGAAGCTTACTGCCGCTGGCCGGACTCGAACCGGCACGAGCGTGAACCCGGCAGATTTTGAGTCTGCTGCGTCTGCCAATTCCGCCACAGCGGCGCATTTATCATGCTTAAATACTATACCATTCTAATTTAAAAATGTCAATCATTTTCTGAAACTTTTACGCATTATCCGTTAGCCTTCATCCGCTGTCCCTAAGAGCCGCTTCACGTTTAGAGTACACGCAGCCGCAGTAATTCTGCCGGTAAAGCTGATATTCTGCCGACAGCTCTATCGAACGTTTATATCCGTTTTTCTTCTTAAAATCCGAATACAGATATGGCACTCCGTATTCCTCCGAAAGTCTGCCGCCGATTTCATTAAGCTTTACCGCATTTTTCAACGGGCTGATACTCAGGGTAGTGGTAAAATAATCGTAGCCGCCTTCCTTTGCGAGCCTTGCCGCTTCCCGCAGGCGAAGCTCATAACAGATAAAACAGCGCTCTCCGCCCTCTCTGTCCTCCTCATGCCCTCTGACTGCCTCGTAGAAGCATTCCGGCTGATAGCTGCCCTCTAAGAAATGTACCGGATGCTTCAACGGCATGGAGGCAATCAGACGCTTCTGCTCCTCCACTCTGGCAAGATATTCCTTCTGCGGTGAAATATTTGGATTATAATAAAACACCGTAATTTCCATATAGCGTGACAGATATTCCAGCACATAGCTGGAGCACGGAGCGCAGCAGCTATGCAGGAATAAATGCTTCGGTTTTGTCAGCTCTGATGCCAGCTTCTCCAGCAGCATATCAAGCTTTTTCTGATAGTTTATCTGATTCATAAGCCATAAACCTGTTCAAATTTTTCTTTCAGATACTGAATATAATAATCCGGGTTAAATTCTTCTCCCGTCAGCTCCTTTAAAAGCTCCCGAGGCTCCTTAGACGCGCCATACTGATGAATGTGCTTCCTTAAATAAGCTGTAATCTCAGAAATTCTGCCCTCACGCAGCAGCTTATCGACATCCAGCTCCTTCTTCATCGTATTATAAATCTGCGCTGCGAACGCATTTCCGAGCGCATAAGATGGAAAATAGCCGATATCGCCCATCGACCAGTGTACATCCTGCAAGATGCCCTCACTGTCATTTTCCGGTGAAACGCCCAAATATTCCGCATATTTCTGATTCCAGAGCTCTGGCAGTTCATCTACAGCAATATTCTCTTCTATCATCTGCTTTTCCAGCTCATACCGTACCATAATATGCAGGCAATAGGTCAGCTCATCTGCTTCCGTGCGAATCAAATCGGCTTTTACCTTATTGAGAGCACGGACAAACTGCTGCAAAGATATATTACCCAGCTGCTCCGGGAACAGCTCTACGAGCTTCGGATATAAAGGCTCCCAGAAGGCTTCGCTTCTGCCAATGATATTTTCGTAAAAACGTGACTGAGATTCATGCATTGCGCAGGAAGCTCCCTCTCCGACCAGCGTCTGTGTCAGTTCATCACGGACTCCCTGCTCATACAGTGCATGTCCGCACTCATGGATGGTAGACAGAATCGCGCTCGGCAGATTATCCTTATAATAACGGGTCGTAATGCGCACATCATGGTTGTGCCAGTTAGTTGTAAACGGATGCTCACTCTCAGCAATCAGACCACGCTTAAAATCAAAGCCCATATATTCAGCAATATAGCGGTTGAACTCCTTCTGCTTTTCGATATCATAATCCAGATAGAAAAAGCTGTCATCAATTTCCTCCGCCTGCTCAATTTTTTTCAAAAGCGGGATAATCTCCTCCTTCAGCTTTGCAAAAAAGCGATCCAGCTCCTTCATACGGAAGGATTCCTCATATTCCTCCAGCAGGATATCATAGAGCTTTGCATCCTCCTTCTGAGAATAGCCTGCAAATTTCTTTCTGAAAGCAATGACCTTCTTAAGATACGGCGCATAGACAGAAAAATCATTCTCTTTCTTGGCTTTCTGCCATATATTGAAGGCTCTGGAGGTAAGCTCAGTGTATTCCCGCTTTTCTTTTGCCGGAATCGCTTCAGATTTTTCATACTCTTTTCTGATTCGTTTTAAGACAGCCTTCTCTGTGAGACTTAGCTGTTCCTCATCAAACTGTTCTATCATTTCTTTTACCTGAGGATTGATAAGTGTCATGAACTGCTCCTGCGAAAGGATGCCAAGCATTTTCGATGTATACTCAGAGGCTTCCTCCGGTGCGGCTGTACTGTCATCCCAGTCCATAATACTGATAGCTGTCTGCAATGCCATATATTTGTCGAGATAAGGTGTAAGGTCTTTGAAGGTGTAATCTTTATTTGCCATGCTACTGTCCTTTCATAATAGAATCGATGTTAAAAAAGAATGTGCAGTATGCACACTCTTTTTTAAAAATATTTTCTGTTCCCCCATAGATTGTTCTTTTTCAATTCAAGATATTCATTATAAGCTTTCTCTAATATCTGCTTTTCATTTGAAAACTTAAGCAGATGATAAGCTTCATGGAATTTATAATACCCCGAATCTACAAAATACTCTTCGCGTTGTGGTTTACTGTAGTAGCTGTCTGCCATCATAAGATACCAATGGACATCCTTTTCTACAATATCCTGCGGAGTGGAAAAAGAATACTGACTCTTCCCCACATATTTAATGATACTGGCTTTTACGCCTGTCTCCTCCAATACCTCCCGCAATGCTGTCTCTTTATATTCCTCGCCAGCTTCAACAGTTCCCTTTGGTAAAACCCAGCCCTCATATTTGTTCTTGTAATTCTTATACAGAACCAAAATCTTACCACGAAATATTACCACACCGCCACAGCTCGTTGCTTCAATCATCGCAATTCCTCCTGTTTTGCATGGTGTGTACGCCTTAGGCATATCGAACTAAAAACCAGTATACCTCTTTTTAGCCGTATATGCAATCTGTTTTTGAGAAATCACTTTTTCTTATCGGAGAAAAATACATCAAAAATCTTTTTCGCAGCAGGTGCCGCATAATCGCTCCCGGTTCCCGCCTCCTCCATGATGATACTGACGGCAATCTGTGGGTTTTCGGCAGGTGCAAAGCCAACAAACCAGGAATGTGACTCCTTTTTTTCATCCCACTCTGCTGTACCGGTCTTTCCGGCAGCGGTATAGGAGTCACTCAAAAGAGCGTATCCTGTTCCTTCGGTGACACAGGAAGTCATGAGCTTTGTCAGTGCTGCAGCTTCCTCAGGACTTATCAGCCGTTTATACACGGATGGCAGATACTGTTTTACCTGCTGTCCATATGCAGTCTGGATTTCCGATACCAGATAAGGCTGCATCAATATACCGCCATTAGCAATCGTTGCTGTAATCAGCGCATTATGAAGTGGTGAAATTGTCGTTTTTCCCTGCCCGATTGCTGTCTGCACAAGCTCCCAGTCCTCTGACTCTTCAGTCAGTAAAAAAGAGCTTTTTTTATAAGCAAGCGGAAAGGGAAGCTCTGTGTTAAACAGGAAGCTTTCACATAAATCATAAAAATCAGAAATTGAAATATCACTTCCCATATAGGCAAAGGCTCCATTGCAGGATTTTTCAAAGGCACCGATAAAGTCCAGATTTCCGTGGGACTTTCCGTGATAACAGTTAATCTCTGCATTATTGTAGGAAAATATACCGTTACATTCGTAGGAAAAATTTTCCGGTGCAGAGGGATATTCCCTCATATATTCCAGTGCGGTAAGGATCTTAAAGGTAGAACCCGGAGGATATAAGCCCTGCGTTGCACGGTTCAGGAGTATACCATCGGCACTGTCACTGTTTATAAGTCTTTCCCAGTCGGTGACAATGGTGTTCGGGTCAAAATCCGGTTTGGAAACCATGGCAAGTATCTTCCCGGTAGAAGGCTCCAGCACAACGACAGCACCTCTATGCTCTCCCAGTGCTTCATATGCCGCCTGCTGAAGCTTCACTGAAAGTGTGGTGACAAGCTGATTGCCCGGATTTTTGATATCCATAAATTCCCGGTACAGCTTTTCGTAAAACGGTATGTCCGAGGTGAGAAGCTCAAAATTGTACTTCTGCTCCAGCCCCGTCTTCCCATTCTGCGAATATCCTACTACATGGGCAAACATCTCTTTGTACGGATAAAAGCGTGCTTCCTCACCATTGTCGGTAATCAGAGTTTCTGCCAGAATCTCACCATCAGAAGAAAGAATTTCCCCGCGGACAATCTTACGCTCAAAGGTTTCCTGACGCAGATTATACGGATTGTTTATAACTTCCCTGCTTTCAAATATCAGAAAATAACACAGATAACCGCAAAGAAGCAGAAACAGACCGGAAAACAGATACATAATCCGGTAAAACTCTCTGTTGCTATCCTTTGGCTTTACGTTTTTTTTCTTTTTTGTATTATTCTGCTTTTTCAAAGGTTTTCACTCCTTCTATTACTGCAAACATACACAGAGTGCTCAGAACAGAGCTTCCTCCATAGCTGACAAGCGGCAGCGTCACCCCGGTGGACGGTATCAGCTTCATGGCACCGCCTATCGTTAAAAATACCTGTATTCCATAAGTAACTGCCAGCCCATATGCCAGATAACGGTAAAAGGTATTGCGGCTTTCAATAGCAATATTAAAGAACAGAAGCAGACAGCCAAGGCAGATTAAAATCACACAGATTGCCGAAATGCCTCCAAGCTCCTCCGCAATCGCAGAAAAGATAAAATCCTGCTCTACTATCGGTATCTGTCCCGGCGAACCCTCATATAAGCCAACTCCCAGAAATCCCCCGGTTCCGATTGCAAACAAGGACTGTGCAATCTGATACCCTTTGGTATCGATTACCGTCCATGGATTCAGCCATGCTGTTACTCTGACCTGTATATGGTCAAACAGGCGCCATGCCGTATAGGAGGCGGCGCTGGCACACAGCAGTCCGCCAAATAAGTATAAGTTTTTTTTCGTTGCCGCATATACCATCATCAGGTAAACAAGGGCGTAAATCAGAGCCCCGCCCAGATCCTTTGATGCTACCAGCAAAAGAACATGTACTGCCGCCATAAGCGAGGTTTTAATCACCTGCATGAAGCTGCTTGATTTTTCGAACATGGCTGCAATAAAAAATACATAAATAAGCTTGACAAACTCGGACGGCTGAAAAGAAATATATTTAAAATCCAGAAAAAGCTTTGCGCCGTTTGTCGTATCTGCTGTCAGGTAAACCGTAAGCAGCAGCAAAATGCCGATTATTCCGTAAATCCACGCAAACTTGCGAAGCTCGCGGAATTTCTTCATAATCCACGGAACTACCGATGCAAGAACACTGCCGCCGCAGACAATCAGAAACTGCTTTACCGCCAATGGGTACGACAGCCTTGTCAGTATAATAAACCCAATATTCAACAGCATACACATATGACTGATCAGCATGCGCGAGCAGTCAGGATACGCTGTCGGAAATAAGAAAATAACACAGATAAAATATACTGTCTGTGCACCGTAAAGAAGAATGAGCTCCTCTTTTCCGGTTGCCAGATATCCGCTTACATATCCGAGAAAATGTACACCCAGAATGCAGAAATTCTGCCGGGCAGCTATTTTCCTTTTCTGTACCTCTGATTTTTTGCCAAAATAGGCAAAGGACTGCCAGGTATAGCATGTTATCAAAAAAATGATGATATACTGGGCACATTCCATAACAATATTCTGCAAATTCTCACCTACTCTATTCCACGGCTAAAATGGCCTCTGGTAAAATCCCACGGCTCTTCTGTATAAGAAGCGCCATTTTTATAAGCATTGATAAAAGCTTTTGTTATCGCCGCAGCCTCTTTTACAGTTTCTGTTGTGAAGTCCAGCCTCACGGCTCCCGGCGCAATGTCCGTTATCTCCTTCTTCCGGCTAAGCAGTGATAGCGGCTTACAGTTATAAATCCTGTTATAACAGAATCTGCACTGATTTTTTACCGGAAATTCATTGTTATAACGGTCTGTAATCGTCATAAGCTCAGGTGTTTTGCTGCAGCCCTTTGTGTTCTGTCTGACACACTGGGCGGAAACCATCATCGGAATCCGTCCGTAAACCAGCAGTTCACTGTCGGCTGCGCTGAGATGTTTCAGCTCACGACTATTTAGCTCCACAGGAAGCGTGATAAATTCCGGTGCCAGATATTCCCGCAGCATTTCCGCTGCTCTCTGGTTATAAGCGTATACCGTATAGTCACAGCGCACAGCAAGCGGGCAGCTTTTTTCCTTTAAATATTCCATTTCCTCATAATTTTTAACAACAAAACCGTCTATTCCCGACTGCAGCAGCTCCTCATAGATTCCGTCAAGCCAGTCTGCCTCTTTCGCTCGGAAAATATGCGGCAGCACATAGAACAGCTTTTTCTGATACTGCCTGCCAGCCAGGACAAGCCGGGACAATTCATCTGTATCATAGACACAACTGTCCAGATACAGGGCATCTACCCCGTCCAGAGCCAACAGGCTCTCCGCATATTCGGTCTTTTCCAGATAGACATGAAGCTGCAATGGCTTTCGATTTGCCGGAATATCTGCCTTTTCAGACTTTCCCGGATAAATATGCGGTTCCGCCGTCTGTCTTCGGTACGGCGACAACAGCTCCTCCTTAAGCTTATCTATTCCCTGGCGTCTCAGCTCATTCAACGATGTCACCGGCAAAAATCCCGCCTGATCGGTTATAATCTCCAGACTTTCCCAGAAGTACGGTGTATTCCCCAGTTTCTCCATCTGTTTGCGAATCTTTTGTTCGTCAAGCGGCTGCTTTTGCGCCTCCTGTACATTTTCTCCGAGTACCGTTGCAGAGGTATGCTCAAAGTGAATCGTCATCCTTGCCGGTTCTCCTTTGATGACTGTCACAGAACCGGTAAGCGGCTCTTTTTTCTCTCTGTCAATGTAATTTTTGCGGATGTTCTCAAACAGAGCATCGTTTCTCTCCGGTCCATCGCCTTCTCTGCCCTGCAGAAACATCATATCCTTACCATTGTGCTTCTTATAGTAGCCCTCGGTAAAGCCTCCCCGGTTATAGATATCAAAAAGCGTTTTCGCGTCCTTATCCTCAACCCGGTAACGATAGCCTTCCCCATGTGCCAGATACAAATCGAGATATTTCCTGTAAATACTGACGACACCAGCCGTGTATTCCGGTTTTTTCATCCTCCCCTCAATTTTCAGAGAATAGATACCTGCTTCTATCAGCTCAGTCAGAATCGTCAGAGTAGATAAGTCCTTCGGGCTCAGGTAATACTGTTTCCTTCCATCCTGTGTATATGGCAGACGGCAGGGCTGTGCGCACCGCCCGCGGTTTCCGCTTCTGCCTCCGGCAATACTGCTGAACAGGCATTGTCCTGAATAGCAATAGCAGAGCGCACCATGGATAAAGCTTTCTATCTCAATATCTGTCTGTTTATGAATCTGTGCAATTTCCTGTAAAGTCAGCTCCCTGGCAGTTACAATTCTCTGTGCCCCCAGCTCCTTAAGCAGCTTTGCACCATATACTCCGGTAAGAGTCATCTGAGTACTCGCATGAATTGGAAGCTTTGGAAAATACTCTCTGATAAATGCAAATACACCCATATCCTGAACGATGACCGCATCCAGCCCCTGCTCATATAACGGCTTTATATAACTATACAGCTTTTCCTCCAGCTCCTCTTCTTTTAAGAGCGTGTTGACTGTCAGATACAATGCTTTCTTATGAAGATGTACATAATCGATTGCCTGCTTCAGCTGTTCTTCATCAAGATTATTGGCATAGGCACGCGCCCCGAAGAGTTGTCCGCCCAGATATACTGCATCTGCTCCTGCACAGACAGCAGCTGTCATACTCTCGTAGGAGCCGGCAGGTGCCAGAAGCTCCACTCGGTTTTGCTTTTCCATACATGGTTCTCCTTTTATGTCAAATCTAAAAGCCACTACCGTAAGGTATTCATCGGTAGTGGCAGAATATGTGTATTATTCAGGTTTTTGCGTATCTTTACGGGCAGCAGCAAGCTCTGTCTCAAGCTTAACAATCTGCTTTTCCTGTTTACTGCATTTTTCACGCAAATCGGCAAGCTCTTTTGCGGATGCCTCGTCCTTTATCTGAAGCCCAATCATATCGTGCTTCAGGTTATACAGCTCTTTATTCTTATTCTCCAGCTCCATCTCCAGAATGTCTGCCTGTTTTTTACTCTTGAAATAATCATCTGCAATATTCAGATATATCATGGTAGCCTGCGCATCTCTTCCCTGACGACGGAAGCCTTCATTGGATTTTACTTCCGCAAGCTTATTGTTTATGTACGAAGCGACTCTGTTTAAATAATCCTCATCCTCGTAGCCACTCAACGTATATACATTCCCATCAATCAGTACCTTCACTGCATTTTTTGATGACATGCTGCTCCCTCTTTCTCTGTATGTTCTTTTTCCATTATAACGAATACTACTGTAAAAAACAAGCCTTTAATTCCTGGATATGATTTACTGGTGATATAATTACTAGTAATTCATATTACTTTGTAACAGGCAGTCCCAGATGTGTATAAGCAAGCTCTGTGACCTGCCTGCCACGCGGTGTGCGCTTCAAAAAGCCATTCATAATCAGATATGGTTCATATACATCCTCGAGTGTTCCGGCATCCTCTCCGATAGCGGCCGCCAGCGTGTCCAGTCCTACCGGTCCGCCCTGAAACTTATGAATCATGGTTGTCAGTATCAGCCTGTCGCTGTTGTCCAGCCCAAGCCTGTCTACTTCAAGCAAATCCAGCGCAAATACGGCAACCTCTTTCGTGATAACGCCGTCATATTTAACCTGTGCAAAATCTCTTACACGCTTCAAAAGGCGGTTAGCCAGTCTCGGTGTTCCCCGGCTTCTTCTTGCCAATTCCATGGCGCCCTCTTCCTCTATGGAAACACCAAGCACACCTGCCGAACGCATGATAATTGTCTTAAGCTCCTTTGGCGTATAAAACTCCAGCCTGTGTACAACACCAAACCGATCCCGAAGCGGTGCTGTCAGAAGTCCTGCCCTGGTTGTCGCACCTACCAGCGTAAATTTTGGCAAATCCAGCCGGATAGAACGCGCTGATGCTCCTTTTCCTATCATCACGTCAATAGCAAAATCCTCCATGGCAGGATATAGGACTTCCTCTACCTGACGATTGAGACGGTGAATCTCATCGACAAAAAGGACATCACCCTCCTGCAGATTATTAAGGACTGCCGCAATCTCCCCCGGCTTCTCAATGGCAGGACCGGAGGTTATCTTCATATTGACACCCATTTCATTTGCAATAATACCTGCTAATGTCGTTTTTCCAAGTCCCGGCGGTCCATAAAACAGGACATGGTCAAGCGGTTCCTGTCTCGCCTTTGCCGCCTCAATATAAACCTTCAGATTCTCTTTTGCCTTCGCCTGGCCAATATAGTCTGCCAATAGCTGAGGTCTTAAGTTACTCTCTATCTTTACATCTTCTTCTGTTAACTCTGTGCTTATGATACGCTTTTCCATAATCTATAATCCATTCCCATTATCAATATTGAATCTTTTTTAGAGAAGCCTTAAGAAGCTCTTCTACTGTCATATCCTCTTTAAGCTCTACCTGCTTCACAGCGCGAAGCGCTTCTGCTCCGGAATAACCGAGTGCGGTGAGCGCTTCCACCGCCTCTGCACGGATATTCTGAGACAGCACAGCCTCCTCAGGGGCTTTTACATGCTCCTTAGAGAGCTCTAAGGCTTCAGAGAGACTTAAC
>JAGANQ010000029.1 GCA_017624115.1 Lachnospiraceae bacterium | reverse complement strand
GCAGTTTTGGAAAGCTCACGAACCGAAGCTTCCGTAAGCTCCATGGCTCCGTCCTCATCCTCCTTCATAAGCTGCGCACGCAGCCCGTTTGCCTCGTCTGCCAGTCTCACACACAGCCGGTACAGCTCCTGTGTACCTGAGTCCTGTACAGTAAGCCCCGCAATCTGTGCAAAGGAATACCGATTATAATTTACATTGCAGGTGCAGGTCAGCCAGAAAAACAGAACCGAGCCAATCCACAAAGCAGCAAGCAGATATGTACGCCATCTGTTCCGGTGCAGGATAAACCATATGATTATAAATATCGCCAGAAACGGTGCCAGCACAATCCCCAGCTCCATTAGGGAAAACGGAAGCCACTGTGTCACACTGCTCCAGATTATTGCATAATATCTGTAAATACCTCTGGCAAAAACTTTTTCCGTAAACTCCGCATTTTCTCTCGTAATATACAGCAGAAGGAAGGATAATGCCAGCAGCACAAGCGGTACCAGCACCTTCCATACTTTTTTCTTCATCTGTTCCTCACTCTTCTCCGAGAATCGACTTAATCTTTTCCATCAGCATCGACATAGCAACCTCGTTGTGCCCGCCCTCAGGAATAATCACATCCGCATATCGCTTGGAAGGCTCCACGAACTGCTCGTGCATCGGCTTTACCGTATTCTGATACTGATTAAGAACAGATTCCAGACTTCTTCCCCTCTCCTGTACGTCACGGAGAATCCGTCTTACCAGTCTTATGTCTGCATCCGTATCAACAAAAAGCTTAATATCCATCATATCGCGCAGCTCTTTGTTTTCAAAAATCATAAAGCCTTCGATGATAATGACCTTTGCAGGATGAACCAGCACAATTTCCTTACTCCTGTTATGTACAACATAGTTGTATACAGGTCTGCAGATAGTCTCTCCTCTTTTCAAAGCTTTTATATGCTGAATCATAAGCTCTGTGTCAAAGGCTGACGGATGGTCATAGTTCAGCTTTGTCCGTTCTTCATAGGTCAAATCATCATGCGGCCGATAATAGCAGTCATGGCTGATTAACTCTACGTCCTCAGCAAAGGCTTCCTTTAATTTGTATGCAATGGTAGTCTTACCGGAGGCTGAGCCTCCGGCAACACCGATAACAATTACCTTCTTCATCGTGCAACACCCCTTTATCTGGATTTTTCATATGGTTTTCCATTTGCAGCAGGCACTCTGGATTTACCGACAAAAAGAACCAGTACTATGATTGTAACCACATACGGAATCATGGAAATCAGGTTCGGCGATACCACATTTCCTGCACTTGCAACTGTCTTGATACCATTGCAGATGCCAAACAGAATACAGGCAAGCATCGCACCCTGCGGCGTAAATTTACCAAAGATAACTGCAGCAATCGCGATAAAGCCCTGACCTACAATGGATGTAGGGCGGAACTGATTCATCGTTGCCATCGTTACACAGGCTCCGCCAAGCCCTGATAAAAAGCCTGAAATAATGACACAGAAATAGCGGATTCCATAAACATTCACGCCCAATGTATCACATGCCTTCGGATGCTCTCCTACGGCACGGATACGCAATCCCAGCTTTGTCTTATAAAATACAAACCATACAATAAGCACTGCCACGAATACCAGATAACTGCTGGCATACGCACTGAATACATTATTTCCAAAGGAGCCTACCGGAAACACCTCGTCAAACAGCTTTGGCAGCTTCTGCGTAACCGCCAGTGCCGGAGTATCGGTCGAACCGTCAAACATCGCCTTTGCCAGGAATAATGCCACGCCCGGTGCCAGAAAGTTAATTGCCGTACCGGAAATCGTCTGGTCAGCATGCAGGGAAATGCAGGCAATTGCATGCATCAGACCGAACAACGCTCCCGCAAGTCCTGCTATCAGGAATGCCAGCCATGGATTCACAAAGCAGGCTGCCACAGCACCTGCAAATGCACCGATTGTCATCATTCCCTCGATACCGATATTGACCACACCGCTGCGCTCCGAAAAGGTAGAGCCAAGTGCCGCAAACAGAAGCGGAGGAGTCGAAATCATCGTTGCATTGATAATCAAGCCCAGATTTTTCATAATCACATCCATTACTTACTCTCCTCCTTATCTGTTTTTTTCTTCTTAAGCGTAATACGGAATACATGGGAAATAGCGATGCAGAATACAATTGTTCCCATAATGATGTCAACAATTTCTGCCGGAGCATCTATAATACTCAGCTTCATACTTCCATATTTCATGGCTCCGTAGAACAAGCCGGCAAAAAATACTCCGATTGGATTCGAAGCGCCTATCAGAGCCACTGTGATACCCTCGAAGCCGTAGCCCTCCTGCCCTGCAAACTGCGGTACACGGAAGGAATTTCCCATAAGCTGCAAAGCTCCTGCCATACCGGCGAGCGCCCCTGAAATAGACATCGCTGTCATAATCGCCTTGTTTACATGAATACCGGCATATTCCGCAGCATGACGTTTAAAGCCTACCGCCTTCAGCTTATAGCCGAGTGTTGTTTTCTCAATAATCAGATAAATCACAATGACTGCAATCACAGCAAAAATAATTCCCGCATTCGTTCTCGGGCATAAAGCCTGCGTAATTACCTTCGGAAATACAATTTTCGCCGAATCTACGATATCCTTTGTTGCTTCTCCGCCGCCCTCTTTATGAAGAATCGGAAGATTTACCATATAATTTGACAGATAGTAGGCAATCCAGTTAAACATAATCATGGAAAGTACTTCATTGATACCCCACTTTACCTTCAGGTAGCCGACGATAATTCCCCAGACTGCTCCTGCTGCCACTGCTGCGATAAGGCAGAGCGGAATCTCAAGCACAGCCGGAAGGTCGACCAGAATGCCCACACAGGCTGCCGCCAGTGTCCCGACTACAAACTGTCCCTCAGCACCGATGTTAAACACACCTGTACGGAAGGAAAAAGCTACCGAAAGGCCGGTAAAAATAAGCGGTGTCGCATAAACTACCGACCATGCCAGGTATTTCGGCGCTCCGAAAATGCTTCGCAGCAGAGTCGCATATGCCACAAACGGATTGATACCTGCAATCACCAGAACCACTGCGCCTACCACAAATGCAATCAATATAGCAATAAAGGTAAGCATCGCCTTACTTTCCAGTATTTTCCTCATATCAGTCTTCATGCTTACCACCTCCTGCCATCATAAGTCCCAATGTATTTTCATCAGCGTCCTTCCCTGCCATTTCTCCGGTTATTCTGCCGTCATAGATAACAGCAATACGGTCGGAAAGGCTCATTATCTCATCAAGCTCGAAGGAAACCAGAAGTACCGCTTTGTTCTTATTTCTCTGCTCAACCAGATACCGGTGCACATACTCTATCGCACCTACATCCAGACCTCTGGTCGGATTCACAGCAATCAGCAAATCCTTATCGTTTGTAATCTCTCTGGCAATAATAACCTTCTGCTGATTTCCTCCAGAAAGCTGTCCGGCAGGCTTATTTTCGCTCTCCCGCGGACGAATATCAAATTTCTCAATCAGATCCTTCGCACGATTGATAATATCCTGTTTTTTCAGGAAACCTCGTGACGCATTTTCTTCCTCTGCAAAATTCTGCAAAATGAGGTTGTCTGCCACAGAGAAATCCAACACCAGACCGTGCTTCTGCCTGTCAGCAGGAATGCTTGACACACCCCTGTCAAAGATGTACTTCGGCGGCTTATTGAAAATACTTTCTCCATTCATGGTAATCTCACCGGAGTCTGCTTTTCGCAGTCCCGTGATAATCTCCACAAGCTCTGTCTGTCCGTTTCCGTCGATACCCGCTATACCGAGAATCTCGCCGCGTCTTACCTGCAGATTCAGCCCTTTAAGAATTTCCACCTGACGGTAATCCTTTCCGTGAAGGTCTTTCACGGAGAGCACTGCCCCACCCGGCTCCTGCTCCTTCTTTTCGACGACAAATTCCACATTTCTTCCTACCATCATGGAAGCCAGCTCTTTTTCCGTTACTTCATTGACATCCACGGTATCTATATACTTTCCCGCACGGATAATCGTGCAGAAATCGGCTGCCGCCTTAATCTCCTTGAGCTTATGCGTAATCAGAATAACGGACTTGCCGTCCTTTGTGAGATTATCAATAATCACAATCAGCTCCCGAATCTCCTGCGGTGTCAGAGAAGCTGTCGGCTCATCCAGAATCAGCACATCTGCTCCACGGTACAGCACCTTGAGAATCTCCACTCTCTGCTGCATACCTACAGAAATATCTTCAATCTTCGCATCCGGGTCTACCGCCATGCCATATTTTTCTGAAATAGCAACAACCTCTTCCCTCGCCTTCTTCATATCCAGCGTAATACCATGCATCGGCTCCATGCCGAGTACAATATTTTCTGTAACGGTAAACGGCGGAACCAGCATAAAATGCTGATGCACCATACCAATTCCCAGCTCAATCGCTTTCTTCGGTCCGTCAATGGACACTTCCTTTCCACCTACCAGAATCTGTCCTGAGGTTGGATGATACAAACCGTACAGTACATTCATCAATGTACTCTTACCGGCACCGTTCTCTCCGAGAATCGCATGCACCTCGCCCTTATGCACTGCCAGGTTAATGTTGTCATTGGCGGTAAAATCCCCAAACTTTTTGACAATCTGTCGCATCTCTACCATTACGGTATCAAAGTCAATATGCCTGTCCCTGCCCAACTTACGGTTCCTCCTTTATATGATAATAATCTCTTTAAAGCCTATGTCTTCAGCCAGTTTTCCAAGTCTCTCAAGCATTTCATCAGAAGGCGGCACAAGGCGGCTCCTGTAAGGCTCTCTGACACCTACAGACCGGTATTTTATGATTTTATAACGTATATTTTGTTCCGAAAGATATGATTTGAGCAATTTGCCTGTACATAGTATTGTATTTTCTGCTCTGAAATGCTCTGCCATTACAACCGTGCGCACCTCATGCAGCTTCTTTTTCTCTGCAAGAAACACCAGATTATCCAAAACCTGTTGATTGTCACAGCCAGTCAGTTCCTTATGAAGCTGCACATCCGCTTCCTTTACATCCAGCATGACACCGTCACACAAATCAAGCAGCTCTTCATCCTCCCGGAAAGCATAGCTTCCGTTGCTGTCAAGAAGCGTATGCAGTCCCTCTGCCTTCGCCAGTCTTAACAGCTCCTTCAGATACTCCGCCTGTCTCGTGCATTCACCGCCTGACACTGTAATTCCGCGGATATACGGCATATTCCTGCGCACCCTCTCCATCGTCTCCTGTGCTGAAAGAAGCTCTGTCCGCGGACTGGAAAGTTTTCTGCAATGCCGGATACAAGCATCACACAGCACGCAGCGGCTGCTGTCATAGCTCATTTTTCCTGCGGTAAATGTCAGTGCACCTGTCTTACAGTATGCCACACATTCTCCACAATTTTCACAAACTGTAATTGTTTCTGGATTATGACAGTACTGACATGAAAAATTACATCCCTGCAGAAAGACAGCAGTCCGGTTTCCCGGTCCGTCCACACAGCTGAACGGAATAATTTTATTTACAAGTGCTTTCTTCATTTAACGCACCTTCCGCTCCAGCAGATGACCGTTCTCTGTTCCTCCCAGTCCCAGCGCTGTCGTGTCCTGCAATACATTCTGTCCGGCTTTCAGCTTCTCCATCTCAGAACGTTTTACCAGATATCCGGTAATTCGCACCACATCACTGTCCTTCTCATAAAAGGACAGATACCGTACCTGATTTTTAAATGCACCCTTGACAATATCAAGCACGTACTCAGGATTCTTATGTACGGTCGTGTCAATCGGGAAAATATCGCCGATTCCCGATGGGAAATACTTATGAAATTTCTCACAGTGGCGAAGATGCTCAGGAAAGCTCTCCGGCTCCTCTCCTATCGGAATACGGCAGCCCGGACTTGAGCCGGTATCGCTCGCAAGTCCCACCTGTGCATGCAGAAGGAAGCTGTTACCAGTCGCCCCGCAGTAGATATTCTTGTGCTTTCTGTTAAAAGCATCTATAATATCCATGATTTCCACGCCAAGCCTGTCGGCTTCCTCACTGGCACCAAAACGGCAGGTCTTTCCTTCCTTCTTCATCAGTGTATTCACACATTCTGCCATTCCTACAAGACCATACATTGCCGAAAAGCGGTCTCTGTAGATAAAGCCCTCCTTTGCCAGAAAATTATTTTCAAAAAATCCACTTTCTTCTACAATAAACCGGATTCTGGCATCCATATAGGCTGCCATAGTTTCCATTACCTGAGGAAGAACGCGGTTCTTAAAGTCCTCAATATTCTCTGCTCTCTCAGCGATATGCCCCAGCAGCAGTCGGCTCAGCGTATAAGAGCCGCCTCCCAGCAAAAGCCCATTGTAGCAACTCGCTATCACATAATCTTCCCCCAGCTCACTGGTAAACATCTTATGATTAGCAAAGCTCGGCTTGGCAGAATGAAGTGATGCCTCTACAGCTGCCAGTGCAAAATCATCCTGGGTAACTCCTTCCTCATATTTCAGAGTCAGATTAGGAACCGCCTGCTCCAGCTCCTTTTCCAGTTCAAGAATAAGATAGCCTGCCCTTGTAGCCTTCGGTCCGATATTGGCATGACAGAACGAATCCAGAATCGTGCGGTCTATCTGTAATAAAAACAGCCGGATTGCCTTTTTCGCTTCCTGCTCGTCCTTAATAAACGGGTCGAGAAGATAATCGATATTGCCGATATAAACCGGGAAATTTGTCACGCTCGGCACATGCTTATAAAAAATCAGCAGATAATTGACCGCCTCCCAGATATCCTTCGGCGGAGGAAGCTGCAGAAATGCACTTCCTTCTCTCATAAATTTCTCATAATCCGGCACAATATAACGGGGACGTAAAGGCGCATGTCCTTCATTTAAATCACAGATCAGCTGCTTTTCAAACGGTACAAAAAGCATGTCCTCCAGTCCCTCCGGATAATCCAGTACCTCCAGCAGGGAATCTGCCAGATTCGCCATCGCTGCGACCTTCTGCTCATGTGTAAGGGTCGCGCTCTTTACTGTATCAAGCATCGCCTGTCTGGTCTGTTCCACCCGTTCCATAGAAATGCTTCGCATAAATTTTGACTCCTTTCTTTTTCTGCTGATTCTCTCTTCATTACACAACCATACTATATCTTTTAGTATACACAATTTCAGGACAAATTTCTACAATAACTTTGTCTTGACAAATATTCCCGGGACAAATATGATGATGATACCAGGGTCAAAAGGTCATGCGTTTCATGCTTACAGCATCATGGGTCAGAATGTAAGGGAGGAAGGTCACTATGAACACAGAAAGCACTCCGGTTATGGAGCTGTCCGGCATATCAAAATCATACGGAAAAAAACAGATACTGTCTTCTGTTTCTCTTACAGTGTGGAAAGGAGAATGTATCGGTATCCTCGGCGCTAACGGCTGCGGCAAATCCACTCTTCTATCCATTCTCGCCGGCTGTCTGGCTTCCGATGCCGGTACAGTCAGCTTCTTTGGCAGAACCGCACGGAAAAAAGCAGATTTTGCCGCTTCTGCCGGTTATGTGCCGCAGGACAATCCTCTTTTTTCCTCCCTCAGTGTACTGGACAATCTGCGCTACTTTTATGCAGACTCCCCGACATTTCTGAAGGAAGACTTAAAAAATGGCGTTCCGCATCTGTTTGGACTGGATTCCTGCCTGAAAACCAGAGCCAAAAATCTGTCAGGCGGCATGAAGCGCCGCCTTGCCATAGCCTGCGCACTTGCTGTCCATCCGCCGGTATTACTGTTAGATGAGCCGGGTGCCTCCCTGGACTTTGTATCAAAGGAGGACATTTACCGCTATCTGCAGCTTTACAGGGAACAGGGCGGCACGATTCTTCTGACCAGCCACGAGCAGGCAGAGATTGCGCTGTGCAGCCGTCTCTTTCTGCTGGAAAATAGCTCATTAGTCCCAATCGAAGCAAATCCGGATATCCGTCTGCTGACAGAAAGGATGCGCCCGTATGCTTAAAAAATACATCAGCTTCTTTTTTATTCAACTAAAATCTGCTGTTCTTCTGCTTCCAAAGCTCTGCCTGATACTGGGCTTCTGCCTTGTTTTTGTGTTTGGCATTATAGAAGCAGGCAGAGAGCTTTTTAAACAGCCTGACGAAATAAAAATTCCTGTTGCTCTCGTTCTCCCGGAGGATGACGCTTATGCAGAGCTCGCCTTTTCCTTTCTGGAACGGATGGAAAGCATACGCTCCACCTGCGCTTTTGAGCGTACAGACCGTGAAAACGCCCTTGCTCTCCTAAAGACAGGCAAAGTCTACGCAGTTATTCTGATTCCAGACAGCTTCATTGAGCATATTTTGAACGGCACTAATTCTTCCGCCACGCTTATCCTGCCAAATCAGGGCAGCCTTGAAGCCATGCTCTTCGCCACACTGGCTGATGCCGGCACGTCCACCTTAAGTACGGCACAGGCAGGCATCTATGCCGTGGAGGATGTACTGATTTCCTACGAAAAATGGAACACGATTTCCAAAGTCGAAGAAGAGCTTAACAAACTCTATCTTTCGTATGCCTTAAACCGTGACAGAATGTTTCAGACAACAACTGTTTCTGCGACCGATAACCTGTCTCTGACAGACTACTGCCTCTGCTCCGGTATTGTACTGTTTTTGCTGTTATCCGGCATAGCGGGCTTCAGCTACTTTCGTGCAGAATCTGCGGGACTGCGCCTCCTGCTTGACAGGCAGGGACTTTCTGGCATATTGGTTTTCCTGCTCAAGCTTTCTGCCATCAGCATCGTTTATACAATAATTCTGTTTCCACTGTCAGTTATCACAGGAATTCTCCCTCTGTCTGCATTGGGACATTTTTTCCTGCTGGTGCTGTCCGCACAGGCAATCCTTATGCTTTTTGGCATGCTCTGCCCCCACACCGGAAATTACTATATTATCACCGCAGCGTTATCCATAATCTGCCTGTTTCTCTCGGGAGCCTTTCTCCCTTCCGTATTTTTACCGGAAGCTGTCAGAGATTTCGGCAATCTTCTTCCTACGGCGTTTCTTTTAAAGCTCTGCCGCGGGATGCTGTAAAGGAGAGTCCTATGAAACGATTTTTACTTTTATGCAAGCGCCAGCTTATCCAGCCTGTTTTTTTACTGCTGTGTCTGTTTCTGCCATTTTCCTGCCTATTTATACGCAAGCTGGAGCAGAACTCTGCCTCATCGCTATACATCGGTTTGTATGCAAAAGAGCCTGATGCACTGACAGATGCCTGTTTTTCTGAACTGAAAGACAATAGTAAAAGCCTTGTCTTCCAAATCTATACGGATGAAGAAATGATGCGCAATGACGTGGCAAAGGCGGCTCTCGACTGCGCATATGCTTTCGATAAAGGCTTTCATGCAAGGCTTCTGGAAAAGGATTACAAAAACAGCATTACCTGTTATGTCTCCGCCTCCACTGTCATGGATGATTTATCCAGAGAGGTGGTCTTTTCTGCCCTGTTCCGCGTATTCGGAGAGGATATCGCTGTCACTTATGCCGGCAGAGCCGGTATATTTGAGGCTGCACAGACCGGGACGGCTGTACAGGAAATTGCAGAGCTTTATCACAGTTATGCAGATGGGCAGGAGGTCTTTACTCTGGATTACCAATATCTGAACACCTTAGCAGAAGAGCCATCCAATTCGGCACCTTCTGCTGTCGCCATGCCTGTCCGTGGTCTGATTGCCGTGCTTCTCTTTATCAGCGGATTAGCAGGCGGTGTCACCTGCCTGTCCGACCGTGAAAAAAAGCTTCCTGTTTCTTCCATATACTCTATTTCTATTCCACTGCTTTTCATGGCAGCTTCTTCTCTCGTGACACTGTGGCTTACGAAAGAAGCCGGCAGCTTTATAAAGGAGCTTACTGCGCTGCTTCTTTATATGCTGCTTATCCTTCTCTTTGTGCGCCTGCTTCTGGTGATTATAAAAAAACCGGCATTGCTGTCTGCCAGCATACCGGTTTTTGCACTCGGAAGTCTGATTTTCTGTCCGATATTTATTAACCTTGGAGCAGTGCTGCCTTTCTTTTCGGTTATGGAAAAGCTGTTTCTGCCTTACTATTATCTGCTTCTATCCTAATCTCAGTTTGCTTCCCTTCGTATCTCTGCCCGCTGTTTTTAGCTTAGAGAGCGGAACCTCCTTTTCCTTATAAGCAATCGCTTCCTCCTGCCCGCTTATCAGGTGACACATCTCTACCTTATCCTTCGCACCCAGCTTAATGCCGCGGACACCGACTGCCCCTTTCTTCTTCTCCGGCACCTCTGCTATGGAAAACCGCAGGAAGTAACCTTCATGTGTCTGTAATACAAGCTCTTTTTTCTCTTCCTCCAGCAGACTTACACTGATAACACTGTCCCCGTCCTGCAGCTTTGTCGCCGCCACAGTTTTCCGAATCACATCGAATTCGGACGCATCCACCTGCTTTAACATACCCTGCTCTGTTGCAAAAAGCAGTTTTCTGCCTCTTATTCTTCCAAACGGCATGATTCCCACAATACGCTCTCCTGCACTGGAATAATTGCCCAGATTATCTATCGGCTGCCCCTTGTCACGCAGCTTTCCCGCCGGAATATCCAGTACCTTTATCTGATGCAGGACTCCCGTATCAGTAAAAAGACAGATTCTGTCCGTATTCATACACTTAAACACATACTTATTTTCATTCCAGACAGTCTCCTGATTTCTCTCATAAGCAGACATATCCAGTGTTTTGGCATAGCCGAAACGGTCCATGGTAAATACCACCTCCTGCTCAACTAATGCTTCTTCCTCATAGACAGCTTCCTCACGGTTTTCAATGACTGTCTTTCTCTCCAGAGAAAATTCTTTACGGATTGCTTCCAAATCCTTCTTAATTACCTTTATCATGGAAGAATGATTTTCGAGAATATCCTGATAGTTGGCAATATTTTTGACAATTTCCGCATATTCCTTCTGCAGAGCCTCCAGCTCAAGGCCAACTAATTTCTGCAGACGCAGCTCAAGAATTGCAGTTGCCTGCTTCTCTGTAAAGTTCAGCTTCTTTGCTTCCTTCTCGGAATTCTTCGTCTTAAAACGGATTCCCGTTGTATCTCCTGTCGTCAGGCATGCCTTGACTTCCTTCAAAGACCGGCTTCCCCTGATAATCTCAATAATCAGGTCAAGAATGTCATAGGCACGCATCAGTCCCTCGCGGACTTCCTTCTTATCAAGCTCCTTTTCCAGCAGATACTTATACTTTCTGGAAGTCAGCTCAATCTGGAAATCAACATGGTACATGATAATATCCTTAAGGCTTAAGCGCTCCGGCTTACCGTCCGCAATCGCCAGCATATTCACGCCAAAGGTATCTTCCAGCTTTGTTTTCTTATAAAGCAGATTTAAAAGCTTGTCCACATCTGCATTTTTCCTGATTTCCAGAACAATACGCAGCCCTTCCTTGGAGCTTTCATTGGAAATATCCACAATGTCAGTCGTTTTCTTCGTCTCAACCAGTGCTGCCACATCAGAGAGAAATTTTCCAAGATTAGAACCAACCAGCGTATATGGTATCTCGGTAATGACAAGCTTATCTCTGTCACCCTTTTTCTTCGCCTGCTCCAGCTCTACCTTTCCGCGGATTTTGATTTTTCCGCTTCCTGTCTCATAGATTTCCTGCAGCTCCTTCTGGTTAATAACGATACCGCCTGTCGGGAAATCCGGCCCTTTCACATACTTCATCAGTTCTTTAACCGTGATATCGTTATTATCCAGATATGCTTCCACTGCCAGAATAACCTCACTCAGGTTATGAGGCGGTATGGAGGTAGCCATACCAACTGCAATACCGTCTGCCCCATTGATTAACAGGTTTGGCACACGTACCGGAAGCACCTCAGGCTCCTTCTCTGTCTCATCAAAGTTCGGCAGATAGTTGATGATGTCCTTGTCCAAGTCCTTCAGGTATACCTCCTGCGTGAACTTTTTCAGTCTAGCCTCGGTATAACGTATGGCAGCCGCTCCGTCACCCTCGATAGAGCCAAAGTTTCCATGACCGTCAACCAGTGCCATTCCCTTCTTAAAGTCCTGCTCCATCACTACCAGCGCTTCATAAATGGAACTGTCTCCGTGTGGGTGGTATTTACCCATTGTATCACCGACAATTCTTGCCGATTTACGATGAGGCTTATCATAATGCAGTCCCAGCTCATACATCGCATAGAGCACACGGCGCTGTACCGGTTTCAGACCGTCCCTGACATCCGGAATCGCTCTCGCCGTGATAACACTCATCGCATAGTCCACAAAACTCTTCTGCATCACGTCCGCATATTCTGTCGTAATAATCTGTTCCGCCATAATAATTCCTTTCTTGTTTTATTCGCATAAAACTCTGGCTCCGCCAGAACGCATCCTTCACTACGGGCTTCGCCCTTCGTTCATGATGCTAATTCGCCATATAGCCTAACCGCTTTGCGTGCCAGCACGCAGCGTCCGGCTGCATGGCTCGTTTTATGCATCAACATCCGCTTCGTTTGCATGCTCGTATATGAATTGTCTTCTTGGCACGACATCCGTTCCCATAAGAATGCCCGTGACATCGGAAGCCATCTTACCGTCTTCAATTTCCACACGTTTGAGCATTCTCGTCTCCGGATTCAGTGTCGTCTCCCATAATTGGTCTGCATCCATCTCACCAAGGCCCTTATACCTTTGCAGAATAAAATTTTTATGCGTCCTTCTATATTTCTCTAATGCCTTATCGTCATAGAGATATTCCTCCTGTCCCCTCGCCGGCTGTGCCTTATATAACGGCGGCATGGCGATATAAACATGCCCTTCATAAATCAGCTCAGGCATAAAACGATAAAACAGAGTCAAAAGCAGCGTACAGATATGCGCTCCATCAACATCCGCATCTGCCATAATAATAATCTTATCATAACGGAGCTTGCTGATATCAAAATCATTTCCATAGCCCTCTGAGAATCCACAGCCGAACGCATTTATCATTGTCTGGATTTCTGCATTGGCAAGCACCTTGTCCATCGTTGCCTTTTCCACATTCAGAATCTTTCCACGAATAGGAAGAATCGCCTGGTACATGCGGTTTCTCGCTGTCTTGGCAGAGCCGCCCGCAGAGTCTCCCTCCACGATGAAGATTTCACATTTAGAAGCATCGCGGCTCTCACAGTTTGCCAGCTTTCCGTTGGAATCAAAGGAAAATTTCGGTTTGCTTAGCAGATTTGTCTTCGCCTTTTCTTCCGCCTTGCGGATTTTTGCTGATTTCTCTGCACAGCCGATAACTGCCTTTAAGGTTTCCAGATTACGGTCAAAATACAGCACCAGCTCTTCATTTGTCACCTGTGCGGTTGCCTTGCTGGCATCTGGATTATCCAGCTTTGTCTTTGTCTGTCCTTCAAAACGCGGATCCGGATGCTTAATCGAAATAACAGCCGTCATACCGTTTCTTACATCAGCACCCGTAAAATTCATATCCTTTTCTTTGAGAATACCCAGCTCTCTGGCATAACTGTTGATAATCGTTGTACATACAGTCTTAAAGCCAGTCAGATGCGTACCGCCCTCCTGTGTATAGATATTGTTGCAGAAACCAAGAATATTCTCCTGAAATTCATTGATATACTGGAACGCTGCCTCCACGATAATTCCGTCCGACTCTCCCTTAAAGGAAATAATATCCGTAACCGTTTCTTTGCCTTCATTCAAAGCTCTGACAAAACCGCTGATACCGTCTTTTTCATGGAATACTACATGCTCCTCCTCGCCCGCACGTTTATTTTCAAAATAAATAGTAAGCTCAGGATTCAAATAAGCGGTTTCATGCAGACGGCTCTTGACCGCATCTGCCTTAAATCGGATTTTCTCAAATATCTCCTCATCCGGCAGAAAATTCACCTCCGTACCTGTCGCTTTCGTCCTTCCAATAACCGGAAGCAGCCCGTTTACCAGCTCCACTACCGGTACCCCTCTCTCATAGCGGTCATGGTGAATCCCGCCATCCTTGGATATCTTAATATCCATATACTCAGACAGCGCATTTACAACCGAAGAGCCTACACCATGCAGACCACCGGAGGTTTTATAAGCGCCATCACCAAATTTACCGCCCGCATGTAAGGTCGTATAGACAATACGAGCCGCCGGGAGCCCTTTAGGGTGCATATCGACCGACACACCGCGCCCATTATCCTTAATCGTCGCAGAACCGTCCTTTTCCAGCGTAACCCAGATAGAATCACAATATCCGTTCAAATGCTCATCCACGGCATTATCCACAATTTCATAAATCAGGTGGTTCAGCCCCTTGGTTGATACACTTCCGATATACATGCCGGGGCGCTTGCGCACTGCCTCCAAGCCCTCCAGCACAGTGATACTCCCCGCATCATATGTCTCCTTCTTTGCCATTTCTTCAATCCTTTCCTCTTTTCAACAACAAACAGCGCCCCGGGCATCCCTGCTTACGAGGCGCATATATCAGATGAGCTGTCTGCAATACCATCATGCACACTATGCAAGCATCATTCTGTCATTCGCAAATTCTTCCCCACTTGCAGTGACAAATTTCTGCAACAAATCATCCACCTTAAGATTCTTCTTTTCCTCTCCAGACACGTCATAGATGACATGCCCATCATACATCATAATAAGACGATTGCCAATATGAATAGCATCCTTCATATTATGTGTTACCATCAGAGCAGTAAGCTCCTGTGTCTCTACAATATGCTCGGTCAAATCCAGTACCTTCTTTGCTGTCTTTGGGTCAAGTGCCGCCGTATGCTCATCCAGAAGCAAGAGCTTCGGCTTTTGCAGACTCGCCATTAAAAGTGTAAGCGCCTGACGCTGACCACCGGAAAGGAGTCCCACCTTTGAGGTCATACGGTCCTCCAGTCCCAAATCCAGCATTTTTAATGCCTCTCTGTATTGCTCCTTCTCTTCCGACTTGATGCCCCAGCTAAGACCACGTCTCTTGCCTCTGCGGTATGCCATCGCAAGATTTTCCTGAATTTCCATACCCGCTGCAGTCCCGCGCATCGGATCCTGGAACACTCTCCCAAGCATTGCTGCCCTTTTATATTCCGGTTTATTTGTAATATCCTGCCCATCCAGTATAATCATACCGCTGTCAATCGGGTATACACCGGCTATCATATTCAGCATCGTAGACTTTCCTGCACCATTGCCGCCGATAACAGTTACAAAATCCTTTGGATTCAGATGAAGGTTCAAATCCTGTAATGCCTTCTTCTCATTGATAGTTCCGATATTAAATGTTTTATATACATTTCTAAGCTCCAGCATTACTGTTCTCCCTCCTGTCTCTTCACCTTTCCAAACAGTCTCGCAAATACATAATGCAGCGTGCGGGACAGCTTCTTAAAGAAGGTATATTTTGCAAGAACCGGAACTGCCAGTGCAATCGCCACGACAATTGCTGTCAGAAGCTTCAAATCGCTTGCTGTCAGACCAAGCTGCAATACATAGGCAACAATAATACGGTAAATAATAGCGCCGAATACAACAGACATAAATTTCCCAAAGAAGGATTTAAAGCTCTTAAACAGTACCTCACCGATAACGATAGACGCCAGTCCGATAACGATTGCACCTGTTCCCATGCTGACATCACCAAAGCCCTGATACATCGCCACCATCGCACCTGACATACCAATCAGACCATTGGAAAGCATCAATGCCATTACCTTTGTAACATTGGTATTCTGTCCCAATGCACGAACCATATACTCATTATTTCCGGTTGCCCGGATTGCACAGCCGATTTCCGTTCCGAAAAACCAGTACAAAAGACAGATAACAAGTATTGCCATTATCGTGCCAATGAGCAGCGCTACATGCACAGATGCCAGTTCCAGTCCGGTAAGGTTATATACCGCATGCTGTACCATATCAAAAACCGTATCCATTTTAAGAAGCGGCAGATTAGAACGTCCCATAATTCTCAGATTGATTGAATATAATGATATCTGTGTCAGAATTCCGGCGAGAATTCCCGGTATCTGAAACACTGTATGTAAAAATCCGGTCACATAACCGGCGAGCACACCCGTAAGAATTGCCACGAGCACCGCCAGGAACGGATTCATTCCTTTCGTAATCATTGTCGCACACACAGCTCCGCCAAGTGCAAAGCTTCCATCCACTGTCATATCTGGAAAATCCAGCACACGAAATGTGATATAGACTCCCAGAACCATTACTCCCCATAAAATTCCCTGTGCAATAGCTCCCTGCGTTGCCAGTAAAATTCCTTCCATAAATAATTTTCTCCTTCAATCCGAATTTTCAAGAACACCCTGGCGATTCTTCTCCGACAGGTTAAAAGGCTGCCGCCAGTTTTCGCGGCAGCCCTGTTTCTCTTTCCTGTAAGACCTGCTTATTTTGCCAATTCAGCAGGAATCTCAATATTAAGCGTTTTTGCAACTTCCTCGTTGATTGTGAGTGTACAGTCTGTCAGATACTCAATCGGCATCTCAGCCGGCTTCTTCTCACCCTTAAGTACGGAAACTGCCATAGCAGCTGTCTGCTTTCCAAGGTTATAATAATCCAGACCGTAAGTAGCCAGACCGCCATTCGTTACCATTCCTTCCTCACCTACGATACATGGAATTCCATTCTCCGTAGCCACAGAGCTTACGGCTGCCATACCTTCTGCAATCATATTGTCAGTCGGTGCATAAATAACATCTACCTTACCTACCAGCGATTCTACAACAGACATAATCTCGTTGGTGTTGGAAACAGTCGCTTCCACATAGGAAAGCCCTGCCTTTGTCGCCTCATCCTTAGCGATATTCGCCTGGAAAATAGAGTTATCTTCTGCAGAGCAATATAATATGCCAACTGTCTTTGCTTCTGGAAGCAGCTGTGTCAGAAGCTTCATCTGCTCTGCTACAGGAGTCAGATCAGAGGTTCCTGTTACATTTCCGCCAGGCGCTTTATTCGATTCCACCAGACCGGAAGTCTCAGGATCTGTTACGGCTGTAATCAAAATCGGTATCTCTGTTGTCTGTGCGGCACATGCCTGGGCAGCAGGAGTAGCAATCGCAAGAATCAGATCGCTCTTGTCATTTACCAGCTTCTGTGCAATCGTTGTACAGTTTGACTGGTCACCCTGTGCATTATTAAAGTTAATCTTGATATTTTCCCCATCCTTATAGCCAGCCTCTGACAGACCATCCACAAAGCCCTGATATGCGGCATCCAGTGCCGGATGCTCTGTGAGCTGAATTACACCGATGTTTACTGTCTTACTGCCGCCTGAACCACATCCGGTCAGTGCTGACATCGCCATAACCGCTGCGGTCATGACTGCAAGCATTCTTTTCTTCATAGTATCCTCCTTTTTGCCATGTTATCATGGCATCCCTCTTAGAACATTAATACTAAAATGCTTTAAAGGATTAAAGCATTCTAATTCCCTCTTATTCTATCATTGATTGCCGCATTCGTCAATAAATTCCACCTATACCGAGGTCTGTATCAATCGTATTCATATTATATAGGAGCAGCACATCCTTCACCGCAGGATTATCATTCACCAGCTCACTGACGGACTGCTTGTAATATCTCGGATCTACTACATAAATCCTTCTGTAATGATTCACCAGAAACGGCACCATACAATTCGCATAGCTGTCCTTTACAAGCACCAGCTCTTCCTCTGTAGAAGCTGTCTCATTAGTAATCTCTATCAGAGGATGAATATTATTTAAAAAGAAAGAATACTTATCCTTTTTCTCCAGATAATCATAATTATAAAGAGAATCACTTACCTCGCCCATATCAGTATAATGGACGGTGAGCTTCAGAGCAGGATTTTCATATATTGTAATTTCATCACCCTCGTGCATATAGTCATTTACCTTCGAGTAAACCGTCCCCTTAAATTCCTCTGTCACGACCTTTTTCTCAAGGCTGTCAGAATCTGCTGCCTCAAAGCCTTTTGCACTGCAGAACTCCTGATAGGCAATATATGCCCCAAAGCTGGTCCAGTGATGATCCGTACGGTAAAATAACGGCTCCTCCCCCTCTTTGTAATGCTCTAAGGCTTCCAGTACATATACCGGCTTACACGAAGCTTCCTCATATATCTGCGACATAGTCTCAAGCTGGCTGTTTACAGGCGCTCCCTTGGGCAGCTTATCATTATAAATTACTGACGCGGTCGGCACCAGCATCAGATAAACCTCTGCTTCCTTCACCGATTCCTTTAGTCCCTTAAACGCACGAATAATCTTCTCTGTGTTTTGCGGCTTCTGGTACTTTTCAATCAGATAACCGTCATCTGCGATATAAACATCATTGATTTCCCTGCTTCCTGTTGCCAGTTCAAAGCTGGTTCTGACCCCCATAAAGAAATCCCGCAGTGGGAAATGGTCTGCCAGATAGCTTTCCAGCTCCGCTGTATAATCTCCTTCCTTAAGGCTTTCCCAGGAAAATTCCGGGAACGAAGATAAATAACGGTTTTCCTGCTCGGAAAATTCTTTTTTCTTTCCTATACACAGCCACACAGTAAATACCAACACAATGATACATATCATTAAAGCCGGCAGTTTTCTGTTTATTTCTGAATCTTTCATATCTCACCTCAATCTCTGCACCTAAAAACGGAAATACAAAAACGGATTATAGGTATCTGCCACCAGGTACGCCACTGTGAGCAAAAACAGTGCCAGATATACGGCTGTCCTTACCACAGTAAGAAGCATCCTTCTCTTCCGCCCATACTGTCCAAGCTGCTTCAGCCATGGATATACCGGCATTGCCAGAACCAGTGCTGTCAAAAGCAATACTCCGTTACTGCGAAGATAATACCAGAAAGCCCCGTCTGTCAGACGGCAGGATACGTCAAACATCAGCTTCACATAAGGCACCAGCTGTCCCATATCATCAAATACAAAAATGGTAAATCCAACCACTACAATCATAATTGTATACAGGTGCTGCAGCCACACTGGCAGCTTCTTAAGCTTCTCTCCCCATATATATTTTTCCAATGCCAGAAGCACACCGTAATAAAGCCCCCAGAGGATGAAATTCCAGGCTGCCCCATGCCACAGACCTGTCAAAAACCAGACAACCGCAATATTTCTAAGATGCTTTACCACACCTTTGCGGTTTCCGCCAAGCGGAATGTAGACATAATCTCTGAACCAGGTAGAAAGTGAGATATGCCACCTTCTCCAGAAATCCGTAATGGATACTGCATAGAGCGGGTAATTAAAGTTTTCCAGATAATGAAAGCCCAGCATCCGCCCCATACCGATTGCCATATCACTGTAAGCGCTGAAATCAAAATAGAGCTGCAAGGTAAATGCCAGTGCTCCCAGCCATGCCGTTGCTACAGACATCTGAGCTGTCTCCTGGCTGCGAATGAGCTCCCATAATGCCCCCATATTATTGGCAATCAGTACCTTTTTAAATAGTCCCTGCAGGAACCTGGTAAATCCCTCATAAAATCCTTTTTTATCAATCACTCGTTCGTACAGCTCCTGCTGTACCGTCGCAAATCTTACGATTGGCCCCGCGATAAGCTGCGGAAACATCGACACATAGGTCAGATAGGTAAAATAATTCTTCTCCGGCTTTACCTCTCTGCGGTACAAATCAATACTGTAGCTCATCGTTTGAAACGTAAAAAAGCTGATTCCAATCGGAAGTGCCAGATTAAGCGGCTGAATAGAAAGTCCGGCAAGCTGATTTACCGTGTGAATTGCAAAATCCGCATACTTAAAAAATCCCAGCATCGACAAATTGATTCCTACTGAAATCCACAAAAAAATTCTTCTTCTGCTTTTTACCGTTCCATATTTTGTCATCAAAAGACCGTTTACATAGTCTGAAAAGGACGCAAAAAGCATCAGAAGAATATAAACCGGCTCTCCCCAGGCATAAAAAAACAGACTGAAGAGAAGCAGGACATAATTTTTTAACTTCATCGGAACCAGATAATACAAAATCAAAAATACCGGGAAAAAAAAGAATAAAAATGGTATACTGCTGAAAACCATATTTGGCTCCTTTTCCTATTTAATATACTGTTCTATCACTGACTCAATATCAGCAACTTTCTCAGAAATCACCAGATACACATACTCTCCCTTTACCTGCACCTCGCTCTTTTCCACTATCTTAAACTGCTCCGGAAGATAATTCTCAAGCTCTGCCTTCTTATGCGAAATCATTGTATTCAGAGCTTCCTTAAGAACCTCCTTGTCGGTCTCTGCCTTTGCTTTCATCATAATCACCGTATCGGCATAGATAACCTCCTCTGCATTCGTAAAGACATACTCATCCAGAGACTCTAAGTCTATACCAAAATAATTGGCGATATAATTATCATTCAGTACCACCATTTTCGGCAGCTCTACTTTCTCCTCTATCTCAGCATAAATATCGGCTAACGGCTTTGCTGCTTCCATCGTTGCTTCCACCGTTGTCGCCTGTGACGGTGCATCTGTTGCCTGACTGCTGTCTTTGCTTCCGCAGCCTGCCAGCATAAGCCCGGTCATCGCTATTACTACTGCCATCTTTGCATATGCTCTGTTCATTTGTATTCTCCTTCTAATTCTCAGCCTTTGTTCCCGTTGTTTCCTGCACTGTCGTGCTCTCTGCTTCCGCCTGTGACGCTTCTGTCACCGCTTTCTCTGTCGTTACATCCTCTGCTCCAACCGTTGTTTCTGTTTCCTCTGTCGTCTCAGGCTCCTCCGGAAGTCTGTAGTTTCCACCGCTTGCATAGCCGCGCAGAACCTTCGTCCACACCTCATAAGCCGCATAAGTCTGATGCACATACGCATCACTGCAGAATTCCGGCTTAAGTCCTCCGTCCTCCGCTGTCAGAAAGCTGGCAATATCAATATACTGTACATCTGTCGCTGCACAGTATTCTTTCATCTTATCATTCAGCAGCCGAATATTGTCATTATTCAGCCCGCCCCTTTCACTTCCGGTCAGCATATTCGTTGTGCTGATAATATAAATCTCTGTTTTCGGACTGGTTTCCTTTATCCTGTCAATTACTTCTATGTAATTGTCACGGGTACCGTCCACACCTTCCATATCGATATCGTTCAGTCCAAAAAACAGGAACGCCTTCTCTGCCCCCATCATGGAAATCGAATCCCATATATAATGCTGCTCTCCCTGATAAATCGGGTGAATTGTCGTCTCGCTGATTTTATTCAGAGCCATTCTCACAGAGAAGCTGCCCGATACCAGAAACTGCGGACCTCCTAAAAAGCCCTGCGGCTGTCCCATCACATAATTGCGGAAGCCCATCATAACAGAATCCCCGATAAATACAGAATGTTCAAAGAACTGATCTGCATCTTCCACAATAATGAAATCATCCGGCGATGATGGAAGCTCTCCGGTCGTAATCGTTCCTGTCTCCGGTTCCGGCGGTGTCTCCGGCTCCGCTGTTGTTGGTGGCTCTGTCTCCTTTTCCGTTGTTGTCTCTGTAGGAGTCTCTGTCGTTACCGGCTCCGCCGTTGTCATTTCCGTTTGTGTTTCTGTCTGTGTTTCTGTCGGCAGTTCTGTTACAATATCTCCCTGCTGCTGTATATATGTATAATAACAGCCAGCTCCTGCCCCCGCAATCAAAACTGACGCACAAGCCGCCCCAATGATAATTTTTGTATTCTTCTTCATAGTAATTCTTATATCCTTCTATCTGATTCCGTGTTTTCTCTCATTTTATACGTTTTGTTTCTTCGATATTCTACTATTCTTTGATATTACGCCTGTCTCTACAATTCTCCGGTAAACACGGTTGTAGCCGGGCCTGTCATATAGACGCAGTTATCCTGCGGATTCCAGAAAACAGAAAGCGTTCCGCCCAGAAGCTCAATCTCTGCCCTTCTGTCCACATAACCGTTCAGTATCGCCGCTACTACGCTGGCACACGCACCTGTACCACAGGCAAGCGTTTCCCCGCTTCCCCGCTCCCATACTCTCATCTTCATATGAGTTCTGTCTGCTATTTTGATAAATTCTGTATTTACACGGCGCGGAAATTTTTCATGGTTTTCAAATTTCGGTCCGAGTTCTTCCAGATTCAGTGAATCCACATCCTCCACAAATGTCACCGCATGCGGATTTCCCATGGACACACACGTAATACGGTATTCCTTTCCATCCACCACAATCGGTACATCCTTCACCGGATTTTCTCCATACAGCACCGGTATCTGCTCAGGAGCCAAAATCGGCTCTCCCATATTTACTGTAACACTCTTTACGGTATCTGTCGCTTCATCTATCTGAAATTCCAGCGTTTTAATGCCTGCAAGAGTTTCTACTGTTATCGTTTTCTTTCTGGCAATACCATTATCATAGACATATTTTCCCACACAACGGATTCCATTCCCACACATTTCTGAACGGGAACCGTCTGCATTATACATCGCCATCTCACAATCTGCAACCTTTGACGGCTTAATCAGTATCAGACCATCAGAGCCGATGCCAAAATGTCTGTCACTGACAAATTTCGACAGCTCCTCTGGATTCTCCACCTGTTCCTCAAAACAATTTATATAAACGTAATCGTTACCAATTCCCTGCATTTTTGTAAATTTCATAACTGCTGTCCTTTCACTCCAATATTCCAAATCTATTATATAGCCTATTATAAAAAATCTCAACAATAAATT
This sequence comes from Lachnospiraceae bacterium, assembly GCA_017624115.1. Lineage (GTDB taxonomy): Bacteria > Bacillota > Clostridia > Lachnospirales > Lachnospiraceae > RGIG8607. Next base: position 15,728 of record JAGANQ010000029.1, on the reverse strand, counting down.
TCTTTCGTTTTGAGGAAACCAGACAAGTATATGCACATATTATAAACTGTAAATCAAATTAATGGAGGAATTAAAATGAGCGATTTAGCAGCAATAAACTGCAGAAGCTGAGCTGTTCTGCGCTTACCGCATCATTTGTGTGTTATGCGTATGCTGCAGAATTCTCCAATCAAAAAAGTGCTGCTTTCCACCCGGCAGGGCTTTCAGCAGACACTCAGTTTTTCTCTATTTTGGTTCAGCTTATAAAATTATTCTCTTCCGTCCCAGCAGTAGGTACAGAGCTTACACTTGTCAATCCCCACAGCATCCAGCATATCATCCAGACGATTGAAACGAAGCGTTGTGAAATTCAGCTCCTTGCGGGTTTCCTCCACCATACGCTCATACTTCGGGGATTCCGGGTCTGCATACTCCTGTAATACCTCGTCCGTCACCTTCCCATTTTCAAGACGGTCAATTACCCTGCGGGTAATTAAATCCATCTCAGAGGAGGAACGTGAGAAGTTCAGATATTTACAGCCATATAAAAGCGGCGGACATGCCGGTCTGATATGTACCTCTTTTGCACCGCTCTGGTATAAAAATTCTGTAGTTTCCCGAAGCTGCGTACCTCTTACAATAGAGTCGTCTATCAGCAGAAGGCTCTTGTCACGAATCAGCTCTTCGACTGCCAGAAGCTTCATCTTTGCAATCAGATTGCGCTGGCTCTGCATCGTCGGCATAAAAGAACGTGGCCAGGTCGGTGTATATTTAATAAACGGTCTGGAGAACGGAATTCCCGACTCATTAGCATAGCCAATCGCATGAGGAATACCGGAATCCGGCACACCTGCCACAATATCCGGTCTGACATTATCTCTCTGTGCCATCTTCTTTCCGCACTCATAGCGCATCTTCTCTACATTTACGCCCTCATAGTGACTGGAAGGATATCCATAGTATACCCAAAGGAAGGTACAAATCTTCATATCCTTACCCGGATCAGCCAGCGTGATGCAGTTCTTGTCTGTGATGACAACAACCTCTCCCGGTCCCAACTCCTTATGGTCGATATATCCAAGATTCTTATATGCAAAATTCTCAAAGGATACACAATAGGCATCCTCTTTTCTTCCTACTACAACCGGCGTACGGCCGTACTTATCTCTCGCTGCGTAGATTCCATTCTGATTCATCAGCAGCAATGAAACAGAACCGTCAACCCTCTCCAGTGCATACTGGATTCCTTCTATCAGGTTCTCCTTCTCATTTATCAATGCTGCTATCATCTCTGTTGCATTGATATCGCCGCCGCTCATCTCCATAAAATGTGAATGTCCATGGTCAAACAGTTCCTTTGTAAGCTGCTCCATATTATTGATTTTGCTTACGGTTGTAATCGCATAAGTACCATGATGAGAACGCACAATCAGCGGCTGCGGCTCATAATCAGAAATACAGCCGATACCCAGATGGCCGGACATCTCCTGCACATCTTTATCAAATTTTGTACGGAATGGTGCATTTTCAATATTATGAATCGCACGGTTGAATCCGTCCTTTCCGTACACGGTCATGCCTCCGCGCCTTGTCCCCAGATGGGAATGGTAATCAATTCCAAAAAATAAATCAAATACACAGTCCTGCTTTGCTGCTACGCCAAAAAATCCGCCCATTGCTCTTCCTCATTTCTTTTTCTTTTGATATGACGTTAAAAGTATAGCACGGTAAAACGAATATTTCAATCGCTTCTTCATACTTTACGGCTTTCCCCAATATACTCGTAATAAGTCTGATGTAAACACAAGGAGTATCTACATGAAGCTGCCTAACGGCTTTGGCACTATCTATAAACTGTCCGGCAAAAGGAGGAAGCCCTGGCGTGCGGCAGTCACCAGCGGCTGGGAATATGATGAAGAAAGGGATAAGCTGATACAAAAAAGGACTACTCTCGGTTATTATTCAACCAGACAGGAAGCGCTTACCGCTCTGACAGAATTTAACCGCCAGCCCTTTGATTTGTCCTCCGGCAGCTGCACCTTTCAGGAGCTTTACGACAGATGGTCAGCAGAAAAATATCCTGCCATCTCACGTTCTAACAAAAACGGTTACATTTCCGCATACAAATCCTGCGAAATGCTTTATGATAAAAAATTCCGTGAGCTGAAGCTTTCACAGCTGCAGGACGTAATCACTCATTCTGACAAAGGCTATCCCAGCCTTCTGCGCATCAGAGGGCTTTACATCCAGCTCTACGATTATGCTATAAAGCATGATATCTGTGCCAGAGATTATTCGCGATATGTAACTGTTCCAAAAAAGCAGGACAATGCTCACAAACGCTTTCCCCACCGCAAATTTGAAGCCGGTGAAATTCAACAGCTCTGGGAGCACAGTGGAATTTATACCATTGACATTATCCTGCTGTTGATTTACAGCGGAGTGCGTATCAGCGAGCTTCTTGACCTCAGAAAAGAGCATGTTCATCTGGAAGAACGCTATTTTCAGGTCATTGCCAGCAAAACAGAAAACGGTATCCGCATTGTGCCGATTGCAGAAAAGGTCGTTCCTGTCTGGCAGCATTTTCTCGCTTCTTCCTCGGAGTATGCCATATGCAGTCCAACAGGAAAGAACATTGTCTATCGAACCTACCATGACAACTTTAAAAAATGTATGCAGGATTTGCAGATGTCACACCGCATTCACGATACCCGGCATACCTGTATCTCCATGCTGACACAGGCAAATGTAAATCCTTCTATTATTAAGACAATCGTCGGTCATGCTGGCGCCATGTCTCTGACAGAACGGGTCTATACTCATCTTGACACCAGCCTGCTTATCGAAGCAATCAATAAAATATAGTCTTATATGCTGTCTGTGCGTTACCTGTGTGTTACCTGTGCGTTATCCGCGTGCTGTCTGTGTGACATTTGTCCGCCTGCAGCAGAGAATATCTGAGCCTTCCAGGAATCACATACCGCGCCTGCGGCGGGTCGTATAAACCACACCCACAATTTCTTCCACAATTTGGCAGCAACAAATTGTGGTGGAAACTGTGGATGTGGTTGTGATGGAGGAAACAATAGCTGTAATATCCTGTTCCTTATCTTAATCCTGTTCTGCTGTGGCGGTAACTGGGGTGGAAACTGTGGCGGTAGCTGCGGCGGAAATTGCGGATGCGGTGACTGCAGCTGTCTCATCATCATCCTGTTACTTCTGTGCGGCGGCTTCGGCAACGGATGCAATTCCATCTGCTAATTCCCACAGTATCCCGAAAAGACCTGGCAAACGCCAGGTCTTTTCCTTTATTTTTTAAGCGATTCCCTGTATGAAGCACTCATCAGAACAACCAGATAGCTTTCTCTTTCTTTTTCCTCCCGTTTCTGTTTTCTCTTCATACATTCCTCGTCTATGCCATATACGGTGTTTCCATCAACATATAATTTCCGTTTCACATTTCTCCCTCCTGCATGGTTTCATATGTTTATTATATGACAATAATTTTTTTCCGCTATCATAGTTATCTGTCCTATGTCATATAATTAGCGAGAACAAAAAAAGGAAGCTTTGTCATGGACACATCAAAAGAACTGACGGACTTTGACAATCTGATTTGTGACCCGCATCTGCAGATGCTGAAAGCAGCGATTCCCTACATTCCTGCCAGCGGTCAACAGGTTCTTTCCCTCTATGTAAAGAGTCTGGAGCTTTCCAATACCATGAAGCTCCTCCAAAGGAAAGAAACGCAGAGTGTCGGCATCTGTTCTGTATCAGAAAACAAAAAAAATACTACGGAAATGTTAAACGCCATTAAAAAGTACTGCAGCGACAGTGAAAGGGAAATGCTGGATCTTTTTATGAATTTTTTCAGTGCCTTCCGCATGTACCACTCCTACCGCGAGCTTTTTCCAAATGAAGGCATGAGCAAAGGCGGCGAAAATACCTCTCAGGAATCGCCGAATCCTATGGACGCTTTAAAAAGCATGCTTTCCCCTGAACAGAAAAACATGTTCGATACCTACTCTTCGCTCCTCAATTCTGTTAAATAGGAGCAATCATTATAGGAAAGGAGTATTATCTTGGATAATAACTGGATAAACAATCCCGCTTTTCAAAATATCAATCCGCAAAAGCTTCTCTTACTGAATCAGCTTCTTGGACAGGCAAATTCCAAATCAAAGGACGAGTTAATCCCCTTCTTTATGGCTGCTTCCGCAAAGGCAAGCTCTATGGGAATGTCTTTTGATGATAATGAGACAGATTTGATTATGTCTGTTCTGACCGAGAATATGTCACCGGAGGAAAAAAATCGTGTAGAAACCATCCGCAAACTGGCAATGATGCTGTCAAAGCAAAAAAAATAAAAGAGGCATACGCCTCTTTTATTTTTTAAGTTTCTCTACCGTAATCTCACATGAAACCATCTTACCGTTTACTCTTGCGACTATATCAGTAGTTCCTTCTCTTCTCGCTGTTACAAGTCCTTTTTTGGAGACAGTTGCCACACGCTTATTTCTTGAGAACCATGTAACACCTCCCGTGACTCCGTCCAAGTAAAGATCGAACGTATCATACTGTTCCAGAGTGACCGTGCTTGCATTCATACCAAGCACCGTAATTGTGCAGCTGCCTTCCAGACCCGTAACGCTGGATATAGCTGTAACATGGCAGACTCCCGGACCTACTGCAGTTGCATTTCCGTTATTATCTATTCTGACAACAGAAGTATCATCTGATACCCAGCGCAGCCCTTCCGTAGTACTTCTTGGAAGCATTCTTGCTGTCAGTGTTCTGCTGTCACCTATTATCATAGTTGTAGATGATGTATTTACCGTTACACTGGTTGCCGGTATCAACGGCTTCACGATAACCGTACATTCCGCATATACTCCGCTTCCGTCTGCAGCGGTTGCACGAATCTTCGCTTCGCCTTCACCGATACCTGTTACCAGCCCAAGACTGTCTACTCTGGCAACCGAGGCATCCGATGTCGACCAGCTCACCCGCTTCACCGAAGCATAATCCGGTCTTATCGTATAGGTAAGCTGATAGGTATCATTCTGCATAATACGGATAATGCTCTGATTCAGAATAATCTCTGTCGTCTCATCCACGACTGTAACCTTACAGGTAGCCGATATCTTGCCGTCATCCTGTGCAGTAGCTGTGATAATTGCCGTACCAAGATTTACACCGTGAATATTTCCTTCATGGTCGACAATAACGATGGATTCATCACTGGATGTCCAGAGCAGCTTCTTCTTTGTCGCACTCGTAGGCAGAATCGTTGCTGTTATCTTCTTATTCTTGCCCTTGCCGACATACGTCTCTGTTTCGCTCAGGGTAATTGAGGTAATATCCTCCTGTACGGTAATCGTACAGCTTGCCATCAGTCCACGCTCTACTGTCTTTACTATGATAACCGTCACGCCGCCCTTCACACCGGTAATCAGACCATTCTCATCTACAGTCGCAATCGAAGGGTCTGCCGATTCAAAGGTAACTGCTGTATTCACAGCATCACTCGGACGAACCGTTGCTTTTAACAGGAACTGCTCTCCTACCTTAATCGTCTCTTCACGCGAGTTCAGAGTAAGACCAGACACAGCTTCTATAACTGTTACGGTACAGATCGCCGATAATTCAGGCTTATCATTACTTGTAACCAGAATTTCAACGGTTCCCACCTTGAGAGTAGTTACCGTACCGTCCGACTCTACTGTTGCTATGGTATCATCTGATGAAGTAAAAGTAACTGATTTGTCATATGCGCTGTCGGGTGTTACTTTTGCGCTCAGATAAAATATTGTACCCTTTTTAACTGTTACATTCGTATAATTTAACTCAATTCCTTCTGTTGGAGTTAATACTATAATAATACAGGAATTTTTTAATCCATTCGAAGTGGTCACCGTAACCGTCGCACTTCCTGCAGCAACAGCCGTTACTAATCCATATTTATCCACAGTTACAATAGATTCATCTGAACTGCTCCATGTTACACTCGCATCTGTAACATTATCCGGCACAACCGTTGCTTTCATCTGGACAGTTTCCCCAACCTTCATTCTATACTCTCCAGACGGTTCTAATTCGACACCTGTTGCCGGATTCTGAATATTAAAATCACAAAAATCTGTCGCTGATGGAATTCCCTTTACTACTGCTGTAATTCGAACATCACCAACTGCATGATATGTGACTACTGCTACTTTTGTATCATCTCCTTCTACCTCTACTGTAGCAATTGCTTCATTATTAGAGCTCCACAAAATTTCCAGTTCTTCATCCACATAACCCTTTGGTAAAACTGTAGCTTTCAGTGTATAACTGCCACTCTGCAAATAATCTATTACCTTTTCTCCTGCATCTATTTCCAGTCCTTCCGGTGAAGTAACAACCCGAACCGTCGTAACCGCTATCTCTGTCTGAACAGAGTCATTTGCTACTACCGCTACATATGCCTCACCAACTTCCAGACCTCTAATTGTAGCTTTTTTAATATCAGCCTCACTTTCCTCTAAAGAAAGAATCGTATCAGCTTCTACTCCATTCTTATTTTTCAGTACCCATTTAATCTCATCCTTTGTATAACCTGGATCTCTTCCCGAGAATACAAGCTCTAAATTTCCCAGTCCATCCTTAGCAATAACTGTATCGCCTTCAATAGTCACTGTGGAAAGTGCTTCTACCACTTTAACTCTACAGGTCGCTGTTCTACCACTCGAAACCTGAGTTGCCGTTATCGTAATCCACTCATTACCTGATACAGCCACACCCGTAACGGTAACTGTAGAACCGGTTGGATCTACTGTCACGTAATTTTCATTGCTACTGGTCCACGTAATTGTTCCTGTACTGCTGGTATAAGCATTTAACTCAAAGCTTGTTCCGACAGGAATCGTCTTCCTGCTTTCACTCAGTGTAATGGAATCTACTACCTTAATTGTCAGCGTCTGCTTCAGCTCGCCTTCTGCTGTACTATCAATCTCACCGCCCCTAACGATACATCTAAGTTCGACCAGACCAGGCTTTACGCCTTTTAATACAATCATAGATTTATTATCTGCTCCTGCTGAAGACACTCCTGTAACATATTCCAGATAGTCATTCCTCGTAGCAGACGATGTTATATCAATCCATGCACCACCATCAAAATATTCCCACGTGTAAGTGTGACCTGTTCCAGCTACATTTGTAGAAAGGGTAATTTTTCCACCCATATCCACGACTTCATAGGAATCCACCTTTACACGTTCCTCTATTACCTCACCCTTTAGTACCGAAAATTTTGTCTTAAAAACAATTCTATCTTTTACCTGATTGTTAATATTCTGAAAAACTTCCCAACTTTTAAATGCAGGTACTGAGGTCAGATAAAGCTCTGCTACTCCCCAATTTTTACCAACCACACCTGTACCTTTAACTAGGTCAACTACTCCCGATAAAAATGTAGTGTTAAAGTTATTTTCTCCTTCATACCATTCCAAACTGTCTCCATGGTCATTAGAAATGTCCTGAAAACGTTTCGATTCTCCGTACTCCAAATCTATTTCTGAAAAACCTGTCTTTGTCTTTGCTTTTATAAGGAAATCAAATGTCTGTTCAATATAATTATCCGACTGGCTGTCATTATTTAAGTACACTCTCGCTACCAATTTAGAAATACCACCATATTGTCCTGCCACAACATTATATCGATAAACAGTCTTTGTCTCATTTGTATCCTTAACTGGCGCCCCAACAGATGTTACAAGGTAGCTGTTACTTTTTGGCTCGTTTCTCTCAAACGTAGCAGGATTTTCCAATTTTATGTACTCATCTGTTTCCAAATCAAGATAATACCAGTGAACATCCGAGGATGCCGCATTATTAACCAAAACATCTGTATTTCCATTAGGTTCTACATAAGCATACCTATAATATCCTCCACTGGTATTTTTATTATATATCTGAAGCGGAACAGTAATGAGCGCATTTCTGGATATATTCATTACAAAATCTGGATTCGTTGTACTTGTAGCAACTACTTCAAATTGAAATCTTAAAATACCTGCTGCCTTAGCCATCATATCACATACATATGATGTTCCTACAGAACTGCCAATCGGGTTAAGGGACATAACATCATTATCCGTCTGCGTCATAATATCCTGCCCATTTACATAGCACTTCCACTGTATTGTATATTCACTGGTTAAATCTACCGCTTCTTCCCCGTTCAGCATAATCATTGCCTTAATACTTGCTGCATTTGGTGTCTCAAATCCAGTACCCGAGTTCTCCGGCGGTGTTAAGTCAAACTGCGGCATAGAGCTTCCGTCATCCGGTATATATCCTCCCGCTCCGTCATTAGCCTGCTCATCATATACCAGAAAATTTATGGAATATCCCAAACTCGGATTCTCATTGCCTGTTCCTGGCGTTGTCGGCTGTGTAGCCATTGCACGCCCTGCCATTCTATTTAACAGTGGTGCCATCAGAAGCAGCACTGCCAGCACAACCCATATTTTTCTTAAACGTAACCGTTTCATTTGTCCATCCTCCTGAATGTCTCTATCTTACAAGCTTTCGCCTATTTTCTATGTAATGATGTCGGGGTCAAAAGGTCTTTTGACCCTGGTATCATGTAATGCAGCCTCCGGCTGCGCAAGCCTTGACTAGTACCATTATAGTTTATATCGGCTTTTTTTTCTACCTTTATTAGAAAAATTTATAAAATTGTAAATAAGTACCATTTTATCTGTTGCTTTCTCACATCAGATTTTGCTATACTATTGTAGCATGTGGTCAAAAATACGATTTGACCCTGGTACTCAATACTATAATAAGGATGGTCTGTCAATGAAAGCTAAAGATTATGAAACACCGCCGATTCCCGAACCGCGTGATCTTCCTCCCGAAGCAGAGGATATGCTGTGTGAGGAGGATAATTTTCTGAAAACCTACCGCCGCAATAAAGGGCACAGCCTGCGGACTTTAATCAGCCTGTATAAAGGAAATTACTTAAGCCTGATTGCTTCCAGTATTTTCTTTATTATCAAGCATTCGCCCGTATGGATTCTGCCTATTGCGACTGCCAATATTATCAATGCCGCCACGGTTCCTTCAGAAACCAGTGTCACGGTTATTCTGTTTAACGTCATACTGATGATTGTAATGAATGCACAGAATGTTCTGACGAATTATTTTCACGTCAGATTTTACAGCCGCGCTATCCGTAATGTGGAAGCCGGACTGCGCTGTTCTCTGGTGAGGAAGCTGCAGCAGCTGTCCATCCCCTACCATAACAAAATGCAGTCCGGTCGTCTCCAGTCCAAGATTATGCGTGATGTAGAACAGGTACAGACACTGTCTCATCAGCTTTTTATCAGCCTCTTAAGCATCACCATGAATATCGCAGTTGCACTGGCTGTCGTCATTACAAAAAGCATCGTTGTATTTGTCTTTTTCCTGTTTACGGTTCCGGTTGCTGCCTGCATTATCGTTGCCTTCCGCAGCAAAATCCGTACCCGCAACAGTGAATTCCGCAAGGAAATGGAGGAAACCTCTGCCCGCGTGATGGAAATGGTCGAGCTGATTCCCGTCACACGCGCACATGGACTGGAAGCTCAGGAAATCCACCGGATGCAGTCTCAGCTTACCCAGGTTGCCAATAAAGGCTATCTGTTAGACGTTACACAGGGTTATTTTTCTTCTATCAGTTGGGTTGCCTTCCAGATATTCCAGGTTATCTGCCTTGGGTTTACCGGCTACCTCGCCTATAAGGGCAGTATCAAGGTCGGTGATGTAGTATTATATCAGAGCTATTTTACAACGATTGTCAATCAGGTATCTAACATCATCACGCTGCTGCCGACCATTTCCAAGGGGCTGGAATCTGTCAACTCCATCGGTGACGTCCTGCTTGCCCACGACATAGAGGATAACCGCAATAAAATCAAGCTCTCAGACGTAACCGGCGACATTGTTTTTCAGGATGTCAGCTTCCGTTATCAGGATTCTGACCATGACACCATGCACCATTTTAATTTCCACGCAGTACCGGGCGAGACTATCGCACTGGTAGGAGGCTCAGGTGCCGGCAAAACCACAATTTTGAATATGATTATCGGCTTTATTACACCTACCTCCGGTCATGTATTGATTGACGGACACAATATGGCAGACATAAATCTGCCAAGCTACCGAAGCCATCTGGCTGTTGTGCCTCAGAACAGTATTCTTTTCACTGGAACCATCCGTGAAAATATCACCTACGGTCTTTCTTCTGTTTCTGATGAAGAACTGATGCGCGTCATTGAGGCTGCCAATCTGACCGACCTCATCGAAAGTCTGCCCGAGGGTCTGGATACCCGCATCAACGAGCACGGCAGCAATTTATCCGGCGGACAGCGCCAGCGGATCTCTATTGCCCGGGCTTTAATCCGCAACCCAAGAATCATTATTCTGGATGAAGCGACCTCTGCACTGGACAGCATTTCTGAGAAGAAAGTACAGGAGGCTATTTCCAATCTGGTAAAAAACCGTACAACCTTCATCGTCGCACATCGGCTTTCTACCATTCAGAATGCAGACAGAATCGCTGTTATCAATCAGGGAGCCTGTACGGAATGCGGCACCTATGAAGAGCTGATGAAGCTTAAGGGAGAATTTTACGAGCTTAAGAAGCTGCAGTCTTAACAGTCAGCCAAATTCTTGTTCCATTTTACGCCAGAAAGCTGTACTGCGACATATAAAGGTTATAATATTCTCCCTTTTTCTTCATCAGTTCCTCGTGATTGCCCTTTTCCACAATCTGTCCCTTATCAATGTACATGATACAGTCTGCAGCCTTAATCGTGGACAGCCTGTGAGCAATGATAAAGGAGGTTCTGCCTTCCAGAAGCTTTCTGAGCCCTTCCTGCAGCACAATCTCAGTCTCCGTATCAATGCTGGAGGTGGCTTCATCCAGAATCAGTATCTTCGGGTCGGCAAGCAATGCTCTTGCAAAGGAAATCAGCTGTCTCTGTCCGGCTGACAGACGGCTTCCTCTCTCATTAACCTGCGTCTGGTAGCCATTCTCCATCTGCATAATAAAGTCATGCGCACATACTGTCTTTGCTGCACGGATAACCTCCTCATCACTGGCTTCCATGTTTCCATAGCGGATATTGTCCATAATTGTACCGGAGAAGATAAAGCTGTCCTGCAGCATGACACCCATCTGCGTTCTCAGTGAACGGATTGTCACCTTACTGATATCTATGCCATCGATAAGGATTTCTCCTGAATCAATATTATAAAAACGGCTCAGCAGATTGATAATGGTTGTCTTACCGGCTCCTGTCGGCCCTACAATTGCGTATGTCTCTCCCTGCTTTACCTTAAAGCTCACATTGTCCAGACGCTTGATTCCATCCTCATAGCTGAAATCAACATTTTTAAATTCTACCTCTCCCTTAATCGGCATCATTTCAAATGCTCCCGGTGCATCCTTCACATTCACCGGCTCATCAATTGTCTCAAAAATCCTCTCAAGATAAGAGATAGATGTCAGCATGGAATTATAAAAGCTTGCAAGTGTCGTAATAGGCGTCCAGAAACGATTGATATATCCGGTAAACGCTACCAGAATACCGGCTGTAATCGCATGGTCACCGCCAAACATCATGCTCACGCCGACCACATACACAAAGGATGTGGTAATAACCGAAATCGTATCTACAATTGGAGACAGCATCATATTATACTTGACTGCGTTCAGCCAGGACTTTCTGTACTCTCCGCTCAGGCGGTTAAAAATCCCCTGGTTTGTCTCCTCTCTCACAAAGGACTGTGTAACACGGATGCCATTCAGGCTCTCCGCGATATAGGCATTCAGATTCGACTGCTTATTGCTTTCAATCTGCCATGCACGGCGCTGCTTTCTCTTTACCGTCCAGATAAGCGCCGCCAGTACCGGGATGCCGCACATGCAGACAAGCGTCAGCCTGACATCCATGCTGAGCATGAAAATGATAATAAAAATCAGGCTGCAGCAGTCTGTGATTGTATTAACAATACCATTTGACAGCAGGTCACTTAAATTATTCACATAATTTACCACACGCACCTGTATCTTTCCATGCGGTCTGTCATCATAATAGGAAAACGGAAGCTCCTGCAGATGGACAAATAAATCTTTTCTAAGGTCATGGATAACATTCTGTCCTACCTTATTCGTCAGCAAAACCTTTGCCTTCAGAATAATGCAGATAACCACCGTAATTCCCAGCATGAGCAGAGACGTGCGCACAATCGCTCCGATATCCTTCGCCGGAATATAAAAGTCCATGATATTTCTAAGGAAACGCGGAAACAGCATTGACAACGCGCTGGACACCAGCATGAGGATAATCGCCAGTATCATATTTTTCTTATATGGTCCGACATATTTTGCCAGACGCTTAAGCTGGCTGACATCAAAGCCACTCTCTAATTTTTCGTCTATATCATATCTATTTCTCGCCATATTCCGCTCCATTCCTGCGCTTACTTCTGCGCATATACTCCGCAAATTCAGGACTTCTCTTAAGCTTGTCAAATTCTCCGTACTGATGTGTAAATACTGTCGCATAATACCCGTTCTTTTCCACCAGCTCCTCATGCGTACCCTGCTCCACGATTTTTCCGTCATTCAGAACAAGAATAAGATCCGCATCTTTTATAGAAGAAATACGATGTGCAATAATAAATACGGTCTTTTTCTTCGGCAGATTGGAAAGTGCTTCCTGGATTCTCGTCTCTGTATCCATATCCACCGCAGAGGTTGTATCATCAAGAATAATAATCGCCGGGTCAGTAATCAGCGCTCTCGCCAGAGAAATTCTCTGCTTCTGTCCTCCTGAAAGACCCATTCCGCGCTCTCCTACAATCGTGTCATAGCCATCCGGGGTATCCAGTATAAACTCCTCCGCATTTGCCACCTGCGCCGCCCATTTCACCTCTTCCAGACTGCAGTCCGGTCTTCCGTAGGCAATATTACCTTCTATAGTATCGGAAAACAGGAATACATCCTGCATTGCCATACCGATGTTATGGCGCAGAGAATATAAATCCATATCCCGTACATCCACACCGTCAACCTTCACCGTACCTCCTGTTGTATCATAGAACCGGCACAAAAGATTCATCAAAGTAGACTTTCCGGCACCGGTTGCCCCGATAATACCTACTGTCTGTCCCGGTTTTACCTCAAAGCTTACATCCTGCAGAATATCCTCATCATCCGCCATATAGGACACATGTTCAAAGGTTACGCCGCCCTCCAGCTTTCTCACAACCGGATGAGCCGGCTCCTTAATATCCGGTTCGTGGCTGATTGTAGAGTAAATCTTCTCAATAGAGGTCAGAAAGCGCTGAAAATCATTGGACAGCCAGCCCGCCTGACGAAGCGGATTCGTAAGCATCCACAGATATCCGTTAATCGTTACCATATCTCCGAGCGTCATCTCTCCCTTAACTACCATGATACCGCCGCCCAACATGAGGATAAACATAAGGATGTTAGACAGAAACTCAAATATCGGTATGTATTTTGAGAAAACAGCAGCCGATTCAAGCTGTGCATCACGGAAATTATCATTTTCCACATCAAATTTGCTGATTTCATAATCTTCCTTTGCAAATGCCTTTACCACACGGTTTCCACTGATATTCTCCTGTGCAAACGCATTGAGGCTGGAAAACATCTGACGATTCTTCCAGAATGCCGGGCGGATGTTCTTAATCTGAAACCAGGTAGTCGCCGCCGTGAACGGGAGCACCATAATCATAATACATGCAAGCTTTACATTTACAGTAAACATCATCACCAGCGCAAAGGAAAAAATCAGGAATGCCTCCAGACAGGAATACATGACATGCGATACAAAATGTCTCACCGCATCCATATCGCCGGTTTGCCTGGACATTAAATCACCGGTACGATTCTTATTATAAAAGGTAAAATCCTGTATCAGCAGTCTTTTATACACAGCATCCCTCAGTGAATACAACGTTCCCTGTGATGCTGTCTCCATGCAGAACAGCATAATCAGGCGCAGCACACTTCTCAGCACAGAAGAAGCCACCAGCAATAGTACCAGCCGAGGCAGAAGCTCTCTGTTGCCGCCCTGAATAACCTCGTCAATAATTCTTCCTGAAATCTGCGGTTTAATTACAGCCAGTGCTGATGCCACCGGAATAATCGCAAATCCGGTAATCAGATACTTTCTGTACCTCTTCAAAAAAGGATAAAACCACTTAAAAGCTTCCATACTTAGCTCCTTTCCATGCGCATATCTGCACATTCAAAACGGGTTTTTTATCTATTGGCAATATAGCAAAATCTGTCGAAAATAAAAATGTAGTTTTTGTCTTTTTTCATGTACTATATTATAAAATATTCCATGTTTTTACAGTTTTTTTGGAATTTCAGTCTGATTTTACAGGTTTTTTTACTTCTCAGATTAAGAAGTTTTTCGTTGCGAAATTCCGACAAATACTTTATAATATAACATAACTATTAACTAACACTAACACGCAAGGAGACGGCATCATGTGTGACTGTCGATACGACATAACCTATAATGATTTTAATCCTACTGTGCTGTTCGTCAGCAAGGGACGCATGACGAAGGATTCCCGTTACCATGACCATGATTTTACAGAAATCACTTATATCTTATCCGGAAAAGGTCAGTATTACGTAGAAGGAAATACCTATGACGTACAGGCCGGAGATTTGATTCTGTGTAATTCCGGAGTACATCACAGACATATTGTCACGAATCCCAAAGAGCCTACTGTAGAGTTCTATGTTGGATTTACAGATTATCATTTCCGGGACATGCCTAAGAATCAGATTATACTCAAGGAGGACTGCTATGTCCTGCACACCGATACGGAGCTTCGTCAGAATCTGTCCAGACATTGCTATGCCATGCTGTCAGAAAATGAATCTAACCAGGTAGGCAAATACTTCATGCTGAAGGCTCACCTGATTCAGTTCCTGCTCCTGATTCTCAGACAGGAGTCAGAACCGCAGCCAGTTCAGGATGGTTATCATTTTGATACTCATTACAAGAGCTATGCCGTTAATCAGATTATCGATTATCTGGACTCTCACTATAACGAGAAAATTTCTCTGGACCGTATCGCGCAGAATATGTATTTAAGTCCCGTCTATGTATCCAAAATATTTAAAGAAGAAACCGGCGAATCACCGATTAACTATCTGATAAAAATTCGTCTGGAAAAAGCGAAGGACATGCTTGCTGCCCCTCATCCGGAGAGCATAAAAAAAATAGCCAACGATGTCGGCTATGAAGATGCTTACCATTTCAGTAAGCTGTTTAAAAAATATTACGGTGTATCACCGCTGCATTTCAAAAAAAAGATTTCATAAAAAGATATCATAGAAAACTAAGCAAGAACAGCCGCATTTGAATATTTGCAAGACGTGATAATTGCTGTTACAAGAAGTGTGTTATCTGCAATATTTTCAAATATAGCTTTGGAGTAAGCATGAAATTTGGTGTTTCTAACACCGGGCTTTGGAAAGCCTTTATGATTTGTGTCTTCCGAAGCATCGAGCAAGCCTCAGGGCAGGTTGTCCGTCAGGAGAAAGAACAGACGATAGAAAAGTTTCGTGCCGCTCTTGGCAGGCAAACGAACAAAACATAAGCGCATAAATGTGTGTTTGAGCTCTCAGCCTTATCATATTAAGGATACTCAGAGCGAGT
>JAGANQ010000028.1 GCA_017624115.1 Lachnospiraceae bacterium | reverse complement strand
TTATCGAAATATGAGGAAATACAGCCACTTTTCTGACCAATTCGTCCACCTCAGACAGTGCCAGTCCAAACTTGCTCTCCTCCTGCGCCGCATTTACCTCAATCAATATTGGAACCACACAGTCAAGCTTTGCCGCATCTGCTTCTATCTGCTCTGCAAGCCGCAGAGAATCCACGGAATGTATCAGGCATGCTTTTCCTATCACCTGTTTTACTTTATTTCTCTGCAGATGTCCAATCATATGCCAGTGAATATCCTCGGGCAGCACCTCATGCTTTTCGCACAGCTCCTGCACCTTGTTCTCACCAAATTCACGGATACCTGCATCATATACGGTCTGCAGCATAGCTGCCGGCTTCGTCTTACTTACCGCTATCAGCGTTACCTCTTCGCGTTTTCTCCCGGCACGCTCACATGCAGCCGCAATTCTTTCTTCTACTTCCCTTAAATTTTCTGTCAATGTCTCTTCCATAAACTGCCTCTTTCTTTATTGATAAATTACCTGATTTTCTTCCACTGTTTTACTGTTCAGGATAATATGGTCATACAGCGACAGACCATATGGCGTTCCGGTTTTGATAATATAGTATTCCTCATTCTCAGATATAATCTCTATCTGCCGGAATACGGTATAGCCCTGATTTACGCTGTAAACACCTTTTAACGGTGATGTAATGCCGATTTTATAATGCTCATTGGAATCCGGTTTTATCAGCGTATCGCCCAGCTCAAAGCTGCTCATATCTACATAATAGAAGTTTTCTGTCTCCTGATAGATTCTCGCTTGAACATTCTTCGTGACAGAGGCTCCGTTTTCATCATAGGTTTCCAGATAAAAGACATTCCCTGTATCTGCCTTGGCGAGATATTCTATCGGAACGGTATAGAAGCTCTTTTCTAATACCGCAGTCACCGGAATCTTAAGTCCCGTCTGCACCTCTTCTACAATCTCAAAGCTTAAATACCGGTCAGACAGATACCGGAGCATATAGCGGTCAAGGCTAAGCTCCCCATAAACACCGGCAGCATTTGTATATATTGCAAAGCTTGCTGTCGTATTAAAATCATCCTTTAAAAAATGTATCTGCAGCTTTTTCTTATCACCGTACCGGGTCAGGAATTCTTCATCTACTGGAAATACCAGTGACCAGTTATTGCTTGTCACGAGCTTGTACACCGGGTTTCCGCTTTCAAGCAAATCTGCTGATTTCACAGAATTTTTTTTATAATTTTCCATCACAAAAGTATCTGCTGTGATTGTTTCTTTTGTAAGCGATTCCATCCCGTCCGTGTAATAGGCTACCGTTCCCGTGGCATCTGCTGTGTTTTTCTGGAAAAAGCCTGCACTGTTATTCTTAAGAATTTCATCCAGATTGGCAATATTATTCTGGCTGGCAAGCTCCAGCACCGCATAATCTAAATCCACCTTAAAATTGTAGATTTCCTCAAAATTCATGGCGTCAAATTCTGTACAATAAGCGGAAATATCCTTTTTAAGCTCACTCAAATCAGCTTCCTTCAAGGTATTACTGTTTTCGGAAAATAACAGCTCTGAAATATGTCCGCTCTCATCAAGCGTATAAATCATATCGCCTACAGACGCACGTTCTCCCTCGCGCAGGTAATAATTCACATATCCGGCAGCATTTGCCGTATATACTGTCTCATCCCTTAAAATAACACCCGTATATTGTTCTTCCCTGGTTATCGTACCCTGAACTGTAACCTCATATATGGAAATCCTGTCTCTGGAAAGATATCTGTAAGTATATATAAGCACATAAGCAGAAATGAAAAGAAAAAGAATCGCGCCAATATTGACGGAACGACGATATTTCTTTATACTGACAACTTTTTTCTTCTGTCTGGAAGCAGCCATAAAATGACCTCCTTTCCATCTCGCATAATGATACCTACGGATTGCTGCGCACATTGTGCTCCCGCAATCCGAAAACATTCGAAATCCGCCCTGTCCGGGCTACTTTCTCATGTTTTTGCGGGTCCTAAAGTCATGCTTTTCCATGCCAGCATGAAAAAGCATGACCTTTTGACCCTGGTATCATTATAATGTTTTTTAGCTGGAATGAAAAGCATTTTATTGAAATTTTTTCATATGCTTCAATTTCCTGTATAATTCTTATCAATTCTGTCGATGCTAATAGCAAATGCTAATATAAAAAGAAGGAGGTTATCACATGGGTGTAAAATGTCTTGACTATACAGCACTTACAATCGTTATTATCGGAGCTATCAACTGGGGGTTAATCGGATTTTTCAATTTTAATCTGGTCAGCTTTATCTTCGGTAATGCGTCCTGGCTTTCCAGAATTATCTACGGACTTGTAGGAATCTGCGGTCTTTATCTGTGTACGCTTTATGGACGTCTGGGAGACTCAGAGAGCTAAGAGACATAGCAAGGGAAGGAGAGCGGTTCAGGGAACTGCTCTCCTTCCCTTTTGACTGAACAAGCCAGGCATCCCTATTCACCCTTTCCAGTTTCTCCTTCCCCCTGAGACCAGTACAAATACATATTCTTGTAATCCATGACTAACAAAAGCTGACCGTCCTTCTTTTCTGCCGTAAACTCTACCGTCATGGCGGTATTGTCAAAATCATTTGTCATTTCAGCGTGGAGTACATTTCTACTGAGCGAGTAGATACCACTTCCACCATCCGCACCGATGTACCAGGAAATTCTGCCATCGCTTGTAATTTCCATGCTGCTGCCAAACTCCATCGCACCGGGAAACATCTCATTGACGACCGCATCATCGTTTTCTTTCTCTGCCAGATTCCATGGACCTGTCAGTCCCTCTACAGTAACAGGTACGGTGTCGTCAAGATCTGGTTCTGATCCCGTCTGCTCTACAATTCGGCCATCCTCTGTAACACATAAAAAAATCTGCGTGTCTGCATTATCATAAGTAAAATCTCCCGTTGCGAATATTTCTCCCTTTGTGGTTTTCACCTGAACAGTGAAATCGACCGGCGCGTTCTTTTCTTTCGCAATTTGCTCAATACCGGTATCTGCATAGAAAAATTCACCTGATTCGAAAACGAAACTGTCTGCTGCCTGCATGACATCGTTTTGATTTTCAAAAGAAATATCTATTAAATATACATCTTTTGAATCCAGCCTTACGAACACACCGTATTCCTCTGTCCAAGGCCTTTTACCCTCCGCAGACCATATCAGTTCCTCGTTCATGCCTGACTTTGTATATATTTGTCTGATTTCACCCTGAGTCGGGATTGTAATATCAAAATCTCCTGTTTCAAAAATTCCGAAAATTGCACTAAACCTATACCCAACATATAATATCCCGTCCTTTTCCTCTGCATAATATCCCAAAAACCCTTCTGGAAAAGACCCCGGATAGAATCCTGTGATATGTACCTCCCCTTCTTTTACGGACAGCTCTGTGATTCCCGCCCTTTGACAGGCTTCGAAGCCTCTAAGCTTCCAACCATAGCGTCCAATCAAAAACACTGATACAATCATCAGACCAAAAATAAGTATTCCACATAATATGCGCTTTACGATTCTCATTTTGCAACTTCCTTCTGTTTTCTTTATAATTAAAAAGCCTCTTCATGAGTGTTATCTCATTTGAAATGTTTATCTTATAGCATTTGTTGTGTAACGCATGTTGTATTATAAAACTTTCCGTTATACTTGTCAATAAAATATGTTTTATTGTAAATGATTATGTTGTATTATAGGTAAAAAACTGTAACCTTCCCGCATGGCTGAACTGTTACAAAAAACTGCTCCGGCAGACCAAATCCACCGAAGCAGTCCTCTATACCTTATGTACTTTCCTTACAGCTTATAACGAAATCAGAATCTTAGACTTTGCATTCTCAGGAAGAGCTTCTTCATCCATGGAAACACTCAGAACAAATGTAACATTGAATTTGCTTCCGATTGCATTCAGCTTATCAATCGTCTCGGCGATATCCTTTCCCTCCAGATTAGCCAGCTTTAAGAAGCTGTCAAGGAACATGGTGTCCAAATCATGATCCTGAGAAATAATTCCACTGATAAAGCCAAGGAATCCATCTGTACTGTCAACATTAAACTGAGGAACATTAATCAGACGAATCTTATTACTCAGCTCATACATATGCTTATCACTCTTATCAAGATAAACAATGTTGCCCTTTGCCTGCTTTACGTCAGCATTTGCCTTGTCGATTAAATGCTTTGTCTTTCCCTTACCTTTTCTTCCCGCAATAATCTGTATCATGGAAATCTCCTCCTTATGTTTACTTTCGATTTCTTATAAAATCATTATAATACAAATATTATAAAAAAACAATCAGTTTTCTAAAGAAAGCAATGCCGCCATTTCCTGGAAGACAACATCTGTCCCCTCTGCCTTTAAAATAACAGACGCATAAAGCTTTCCATTTTTTCCCTTTGACAACAGTGCCAGACAGGAACCGGCTGCATTCGTCGTTCCGGTCTTTCCGCCCATTACGGTCACGCCCTCCGGCGCCTCTGCCTTTCCGTTTAAGAAACGGTTGGTAGAATCAAAGCTGTTCGTTTTTGCATTTCCCTCAGCATCCGTATATTCCAGCTCATAGCCTGTCTGATTGATAATGGACAGGAATTCCTCATACTGAGCGGCTTCCCTCAATATCAGATAGATATCATACGCTGTGGTATAATGACCTTCCTCTGTCAGCCCGTGCGGATTTTTAAAGTTCGTGTTCGTAGCTCCAAGCTCTTTTGCTTTTTCATTCATCATCGCACTAAAGCCATCTATCGTCTGTCCAAGATAAATAGCAATCGCCGATGCCGCATCGTTGCCGGAACGCACCAGTGCACAGTTCAGAAGCTGACGAAGAGTAAGCTTATCTCCCGGCTTCAAATCACATACCGTTGCACCGCTTTCCGTAATCATGGCTTCTTCTGTGATTGTTACCACATCATCCAGCTTGCCGCTTTCCAATGCAAGAATCGCTGTCATGATTTTGGTAATGCTTGCCGGATTCATCTGCTGATGCACATTTTTAGCATAGAGAATCTCGTTATCATCCAGACAGTAAATGGATGCACATTCCGCTGTAACAGCGGCAGAAGCGGGCATCACATTATTGCTTACCACACATAAATCAGCCGCAAAAGGAGTCTCCTTCTCAGAAGCAGCTACATCAAAGCAGGAAAATTCACTCTGCTGAGAACCGATATCATATGGCTTCATAAAAGCCTCGGATTTACCACAGCCGCTTAAACACAGTACTGCCGTAAACACCATGATTGCAGCAGGCAATACTCTTTTCTTCATAGAATCCTCCTTTTCTCATCCGTTTATTTATAGATTTCACGCCATTCCAAATCCCCGCGGTCTAAAGCCTTGATTAACAGCTCTGCCGTTGCAAGATTTGTCGCCAGCGGGATATTATGAATATCGCACAGTCTGATTACATTCTTCACATCCGGTTCATGTAATTTCGGACTGAGCGGATCTCTCAAGAGAATCATAAGGTCAATCTCATTATTTTCAATCTGTGCCCCCATCTGCTGTTCACCGCCCAGATGTCCGGCAAGATATTTATGGACATTCAGATTTGCAACTTCTTCAATCAAACGTCCGGTAGTTCCTGTTGCATATAGAGTATTCTTACTTAAAATAGAACGATACGCGATGCAGAAATTCTGCATCAGCTTTTTTTTCGAGTCATGTGCCATCAGTCCAATGTTCATTATTCTTCCTCCTGTCATTAATACTCTGTATACAAAACTTCCTTAAATGTCAGCTCACGTTGAATAGAAACATTCAACACCACTCCCATTCCTATCATAAGGCTCATCAGGGAGCTCATGCCATAGCTGACAAATGGTAACGGTAAGCCTGTATTTGGCAGAATCCAGGTTGCCACACCCATATTAAAAAAGCTCTGGAAAGCAATTACCGAAGCCATGCCTCCGGCTATCAGCTTTCCACTCATATCTTTTGCATTTGCAGCTATTCTGAGACATTCCACAACAATCAGAAACAGCAGCACGATAACGGCAAGTGCCCCGACAAATCCCAGCTCTTCACCGACAATTGCATAGATAAAGTCTGTCTGCGGTTCCGACAGGAAATTTCCATTTTTCACCGAAGCTATCGTATTATTATCCAGTCCTTTCCCCACAGCTGACCGGAGCCGATTGCCAGTACAGAATTTTTCTGCTGGTAATTGATAGCATTGATATCCGAAATATCCAGTCCGCGCTTCGCTAACTCTGCAGCACTGCTGTCCTGATACAAAAATCCCAAAAAACGGCTCTTCTGATAATTATTAATCAATGTCTGTCCCGGCTGCAGAATCTTATACATCAAAAATGAAAATACCGGAACCCCTACTGCCAGCGCACTGATAATATACCAATAGCTCAGGCCTGCCATAAACAGAAGGCAGCAGAAAATTACCAGAAATACTACACTGGAGGACAAGTCCGGCTGCTTATATATCAGCAGAAAGGGGACTGCGAACAATAAGCCCGCCATAATCAGAACTTTTGGCGAATTGATTCTGTCCTTATATTTTTGAAGCATCCATGCAAAAAACAGGATACTGCAGATTTTTGCAAGCTCGGAAGGCTGGAGGCCAACACTTCCGAAACGAATCCATCTCTGTGCTCCGCCGCCCTCGTCTCCTGCTATCTTCACATACACCAGCAATCCCAGATTGATCAGGTAAATCAGCCAGTGGAATTTCAGGATAAAATGATAATCCACCAGAGACAGAAACAGCATAATCGCCAGTCCTGCCAGAAAACAGACAAGCTGCTTCTTATCTGAGCCGTCATCTATGGCACTTCCAATTACCTGCACGCCCAGCAGAACCAGACAGCTTATAAAAAGCACCAGCCTTATGCTATAATACTTCAAACGATATTCCCGAAACTGAAACAACGTTACTACTCCTTATGCTTTAAATCGCGAATCGGAATATTGGCATAAAGTGCCGGAACTGTTCCATTATTCCCATCCGATTCCGTCTGGGTAATCTGGATATCCAATCCCTCTGCATCAATCTCCATATATTTGGAAATAACCTTAATAATATCATTTTTGATCATTTCCATCAATTCCGGTGTACAATTCGCGCGGTCAGATACTAACAACAGTTTCAAACGGTCTTTGGCAACATCACTGGATGTTTTCTTCTTAAACAAATCAAATACACTCATTCCCGCATCCTCCGCTAGTTTTTCTTAAAGATTGACATAAGCTTAGACCATAAGCTGCTCTTGCCGCTCAAATCCAGCATCGGAATATCCTCACCAAGAATTCTTCTGCATATATTCATATATGCCTGTCCTGCAAGTGTATCAGAGCCAACCAGCGGTTCACCCTGATTTGTGGAAATAACGATATTCTCATCATCAGGAACTGCACCAATAATATTGATAGCGAGAATGTCAACAACGTCCTCTATGGACATCATATCTCCGCGCTTTACCATATCCATGCGGACACGGTTTACGATTAAATCGGTGCGCTTCATCTCGCCTGCTTCCAAAAGACCGATAATGCGGTCCGCATCGCGGATAGCAGATACCTCCGGAGTCGTCACAATCAGTGCACGGTCTGCGCCTGCAATAGCATTCTTGAAGCTCTGCTCAATACCTGCCGGGCAGTCCAGAAGTATGTAATCAAATTCTTCTCTGAGTTCATCTGTCAGCTTCTTCATCTGCTCCGGTGTTACCGCTGTTTTGTCTCTTGTCTGTGCAGACGGCAGAAGATAAAGATTCGGATAACGCTTGTCCTTAATCAGAGCCTGCTTAATACGGCAGTTTCCCTCTACTACATCTACCAGATTATACACGATCCGGTTCTCCAGACCCATAACAACATCCAGGTTACGAAGTCCTATATCTGTATCAATTAATACAACCTTCTTATCCAGTTTTGCCAGTCCGGTTCCTACATTGGCGGAGGTTGTTGTCTTACCAACACCACCTTTTCCGGAAGTAACTACGATTACTTCACTCATCCCTTTTGTCCTCCCATATATCATTCTTTACTTATTTCTCAGGTTTTCGCTTTCTTGATTGATTATATCTTGAATTCCATTGTTTTGCAACTATTATCTGTCAATTATCCCAGATATTTAATTGCGTCGCGATTTAATGGCTCTACATAAATATATCCTTCGTCAACAAACGCTATTTTCGCTTCTTTTTCGACTTTTTTCTCTTTTGTATCACTGCTTCTGGCTACAATATCGCCGATGCGTATCTGCATCGGATTCATTTCCAGAGCAACCACAAACGCCGATTCATTTCCCGCTGCTCCTGCAAAGATAGTTCCCTTTAAGGAACCAAGTACAATCACATTTCCCTTGGAAATAATCTTTGCACCCGGATTCACATCACCCAGAATGACGATACTGTTCTCTGCCTCGAGCACCTGACCGGAACGCAGTGTACCCTTGTAAAACTGTCCGCTCTGTGTGGAAAGTTCATTCAGTCTCTCGTCCAGGCTCTTCTTAAACAGCTCCTCTCTTGCCTGGTCAGTGTCAACCACGCAGACAATACGGAAGTCAGAATTATCAGCAATAACATCCAGTATCTCCTTTTCCTCCTCCTTGGACAGTGTTCTTCCTTCAAAGGAAGCCGCCATCTGCGCATTCCCAAAGAACTTGGTTGATTCCCTGAATTTCTCCGCCACTGCCTCCTTCAATTCCTCAAATGGCATATCCTGATCAAGGATAACCGTAATACCGTATTTATTTCCCTTGATAATAACAGAATTCTTCATGTTCCCTCGCAATCCGCCGTTTCACGGCTAAGTTCTAATCTACGACGATAGTATCTCCCGGTACCATAGCCTCTTCCATCGTTTCCTCGTCTACATTATAGTACAGCATCAGAGCATTTCTGGCTATCTCCGCTGCATAGCTTGAAGTGTAGCCGTTTGGAATCAGTACGCTGACTGCTATTTCCGGATTCTCACATGGTGCATATCCGACAAATACCGCATGATTTGGTCTCATCGGATTTTCCTGAGCCGTACCGGTTTTGCCTGCTACAGTAAATGGTACATCCTTAAAAATCGATCTTACTGACCCCCGGCTTACCACCAGCTCCATACCCCTGTGCACGGATTCCCATGTCGATTCCTTAAGCTGTACCTGATTCGTAATCTCGGCATGGTATCTTTCCTGTATGTTTCCTTCCGAATCCGTACGCTTATCAAGCAGCGTTAACTTCCTGTTCGTACCGCCGTTGGCAATCGTCGCTACATAACGAGCAAGCTGCACATTGGTAAAGTCATTATTGCCCTGTCCAATCGCTGACTGTATCGGGTATTCAGTCGAAATCTGAGGTGCCGCTTCAGACAGTTCTATCCCGCTTGTCGTTCCAAGTCCGAACATATCAGCATATTTTTTAAGCTTCTCATTGCCAAGCTCAGGTGTATATACACCCGATTCATCCAGACTCAGACGGTAGCCCACCTCATAAAAGTAATAATTACAGGAATTCATAATAGCGTCGACTACCGTTTCTCTGCCATGAGAAGCGGATGACCAGCATTTGACCGCAGGAAGCACCGTATCAAACACTACGTTGTCATAGATACGCTCTGTTGTTGAAATCACGCCTTCCTCCAGACCTGCTATCGCCGAAATCATTTTAAAGGTTGAACCCGGTGCTGTCTCGGTCATTGTTGCCCGGTTATATAGCGGCTTGGCATTGGACTCATCATTTGCCAGCCTGTTCCAGTATTCTGCATCCATGTAGCCGGAAAACTTATTATTATCATAGCTTGGATATATAACCAGTGCCTTCACCGCTCCGGTGTTTACATCCACAAGACAGACAGAGCCGGAACATGGATCCAGCGCGAGCTGTGCCGGTGTAATTTCGATATTGCGAATCTTGTCCATAAAGAAATTATACGCCGCCGCAGAATTTCCATTAAGAAGCCTCTGATAATCTTCCTCATTATATTCTATCACATTCTGCTCAAATAAAAGTAAACAAATTTGCGACGGACTTATTGTATAATTTTCCACCATGTATCGGTATATCTTCTTACTGAAACCGACATCCGCCTTAAGCCGCTTCTCAATATAGTTGACAAGACTTGCATAAATCTCCTGCATATCCGAATACTTGCTCTCTGCATCCAGCTTTGTCGTATCGATCCAGCCCTTTGTGATTGCATAGAGGAGAAATTCCTGCAGACTGATAGAATCATCCTCGCGCCACGCCTTGTAGGTCTTATCGTTTGTATCAATCTCATTTGTCAGCAGAACTCCTGTTTTAGCAAGTACCGAGTAGGTATAGGACATATATACCTGATATTCCTCCGGCAGCTTACTGTATATCACCGGATTTTCTTTTGTCAGCTCGTCCCTCATACGGGCAAGAATCTTATCCTCCTGCTCGCAGTATATCCGATAAACTTCCTTTTCAACCTCTGTCGCATCCTCTTTCTCAAAATGAGAGATATCAATAATCCCGTTATTGAAAAGTGCATAATACGCATCCTTAACAGAGATATAGCGCTGGGAAGCCGACATTTCTTTCGTAATCTTCACATCTCTGTTGACAATCTTGGTAACCAGAATTCCTGCAAGATAGCTCTCAAACATATCGAAGGCTTCTTTTTGCAGGTCACTGTCTATCGTCAGGTAATAATCGTTTCCTGCCACCGGATCTGTCTGCTCGGTAATATCAAGAATCGTTCCCTGACTGTCCACGTAAGCCTTGATACTGCCCTTGGTTCCCTGAAGTCCAAGCTCCAGATAAGCTTCCAGACCATCCTTTCCCACCATATCCTCACTGGTATAGGACGGATTCTCCTCCTTAAGCTCATCCAGATCCTCTTTAGAAGCCCTGCCGGTGTAGCCGAGGATATGGGCAAAATAGGTAGAATCCGTATATTTTCGCTTTGTTTCTTCTTCGATGTTTACACCGGGAAGCTCTGCCTCACATTCCTTTATAGCCGCTACCGTAGAGGCATTGACGTCCGATGCCATCGTCACACTGATATAACGTCTGTATGAGGTTGTCGAGAGAGAATACCGGATTGCCAGGATTTTTAACGCATCCTCTGTATCATATACCGGCTGGTCTCCTAATGCCTGAACCTCTTCCTCCGACATGAGCAGCACGGATAAATCGCTCTGCAGATTATAACGTCTTGTGCACAGATACAGGAATACCTCTTCTGCAGTCTTTGTAGACCGGGTCTCCTCCTCCGTATCTAAATCAGAAATATTCGCAAAGCCATAGGCATCCGCCAGAAATCTCAGACGGCTCACGTCCGAAGTGGTCGTATAGAAAAAATCTCCGTTTTCATCCATGGCAATCGGAAAATCGCCGACTATCATGTCGCCATTTTTTTCAATCAGCTGAATTGCCTTATAAATCGTTTCATTCAGTTCTCTGTTATTCTGGCTTCCGTCATCTGCAATGACTACAGAATGCACCAGCTCATTATACGCAAGCGGCTTTCCGTTGCAGTCATAAATATTACCTCTGGTACTCGGTATGTCAATCGTACGTTCCGTCTGATACAGATAATCATTCAGATAGCTTTCTCCATTTACAATCTGCAGATGAAAAATACGAACTACCAGTATCGCAAACAGCACTGCAAATACTGTACCCAGCAGAAACAGGCGCGAGCTGATAACCTGGAAGAATGATTTTATTGCCTGTTTAACCAAATTTACTTGCACTCCTTTTTTCAATAGCTTCCAGAATCCGGTTCACTTTCAGCAGCGGACGGTAGATAACAATCGCTGCCAGCATAGTATAAATCGTTTCCGCCACAATAACATGCTGAAAATAATAGCCGAAATCCAGACGGTTCCTAAGCAGGAAACGGATGACATATACGCTGAAGCCATACAGGATATTGCTGCCGAAAATCAAAGCCAGCGGCAAAGTGATGTCTTCATCATAAAACAGCTTGTAGAACACTCCGTTCAGTGCTCCGATGTACATATATATCATGGCATAAAAGCCGATGCTGTCACCATAGTAGATATCCAGCAGCAGACCACCGAAAAATCCGACCCAGATTCCCGCCTTTTTCCCCCGCATAAAGCCGAAGATAAATACGACAATCAGTATCAGATTCGGCTTGGTTGATGCCAGAGAAAGGCTCTGAAACAGCGTCACCTGTAAAAGAAAGGCAGCAACCAGACAGAAGCCTGTAAACAATTTTCGTAACATAATACTTCCTTTCTGTATCCTACTTCTGTTTCAGCTCTGTAATAACCAGTACATAGGTCAGATGCTCAAAATCGACCACCGGCGTTACATAGCCTGATTTTGTAAGATTATTGGCATCAATCGAAATATCGCTGACGTATCCAATCAGAATACCCGGAAGAAATTTTGTGCTGATATGGGAAGTGACCACGGTATTCCCCGGTTCTACTCCGGCATCCTTGGAAATATCCTCTACTCGGATTTTTCCCTCATTCATCAGGGACAAATCACCTGCTACATTACAGATATCCGAGGTCAGAGAAAATTCTGCACTGACATTACTGCTGTCATCAATAATGGAACGTACAACAGCACTGTGCTCTGATACGGAGGTCACGATACCGACCAGCCCGTTTCCGCTTATGACATTCATATCCACCTTAATGCCATCTGCACTTCCCTTGTCTATCTGGAAAATCTGGAACCAGTTGCCCGGATCCTTACCAATAACCTTTGCCATAATCTTCGGATAGTCATAGGTTTCATCCAGCTTATAAATCTGCCTCAGCTCTTCAAGCTCTGTTCTCTCCAGCGCCAGACGGCTGTTCTCTTCCATCAGTGCATTATTCTGCTTGCGGAGAGCTTCATTTTCTGCCATAACCTCTTTCAGCTGTTCCAGATTGTCCGCTTTTTCTGAAAACCACTGTCCTATATGATTCAGCCCCTGCTGGGAAGGCACCAGTACGTAACCTGTTATATTTTTCAGATACGGTGCTGCCGACAAATCTGTAAAGCTCAATATGCACAGGAAAATACAGATACTTGATAATATGAGCAATAAATATTTTACCGGCATGGAAAATTTATTTTTTCGTTTCATTCTTACTTCCTTAAATATACTAATTAATAACCTTTTCTCTCGGAAGATACGCTAATTCCATATATTCCGGTTCCGTAACAATTTTTGAAATTCCACATACCACACACTCATCCGGCTTTGGCGGTATATTGATTTTCAGTTCCGTTTCCTGACGCACCAGCTTATCAAAATTTCTGAAAAGTGCCGAACCGCCGGTAAGAAAGATGCCTGTGTCAATAATGTCTGCCGCCAGCTCCGGTGGTGTACGCTCCAGTATCATTTTTATATCAGTAATAATATTGGCAAGCACATCATGCGTCGCCTGATATACTGTCTCTGCCTGTATCTCTCTTACGACCGGAAGTCCGGTTACTAAATCCCTGCCATATACCTTCATTGTCTCTTCTGCAGCTTCAACCGCATCGCCCAGCTTCTTCTTGAGCTGTTCGGCTGTTTTCATGCCGATAATCAGATTATACTGTTTGCGGACCAGGCTGCAGATATTTTCATCCAGGCGGTTTCCTCCTGTCTGCATGAGATGGCTGATAACGATTCCACCTAACGATATTACGGAAATCTCTGTTGTATCAGCACCGAAGTTCACTATCATATTTCCTTTCGGGCTGTCAACCTGAATACCAACTCCAACGCCGTCCGCTACCGGCTTTTCTACCACTGTAATCTTTTTTGCATGTACCTTGGACGATTCTGCCAGCTCATAAAATGCCCTCTTCTCTACTTCTGTAATATCCGTAGGCACAGCAAAGCAGAAATCGGCATTCTGGTAGGCAAACTTAGCCGTGCGCGATTTCTTAATCATGTTTTCAAATAGTATCTGCATGTTTTTAATATCTGCGATAACGCCAAACTTGACCGGATAGCTCACACAGATAGAATCCGGTGTTTTCTCATACATTTCATATGCTTCATCACCAACTGCCAGAACCTGTGTCTTATTCTGAATAGCAATCATGTTCTTTTCATTCATAATTGTCTCCAGATTCCTGTTGTAGATTTTTATATTACTGGTACCAATATCGATACCGAATACATTCTGTGCCATGGTAAAGCTCCTTTCAGGGTAAACTCTTCTGAGCTACAAAATTCCCCGTTTCTTCATACTGTTATAACTATTATCACCAATAATGATGTGATCTAACAGATAAATTCCTAATAATTCTCCTGCTTCCTTCATCCGTCTGGTTATGAGAACATCCTCCCTGCTCGGAGACGGGTCCCCACTGGGATGATTATGTACGAGGCAGACAGAAACTGCCTGATACCGCAATGCTTCGATAAAAATCTCCCGAGGCGATACAAGCGAAAAATTCACCGTTCCCGTGGAAATCACCATCTCATGCAACAGACGGTTTTTGCTGTTCAGCATCATGATAACGACCCGCTCCCGCGGTTCATGGCGCATCTGCTCCATATAATACGCCGCGATATCCTCCGGCTCGGGAAATACCGGCTGTGCGCCGAAGCCTGCCCTGGAAATGCGCTTAGAAAGCTCTCCGATACACTTTAGCTGTACCGCCTTCACAGTACCGATTCCCTTGATTTTACAAAGTTCCGGGATAGATGCCCTGAAAAGTCCGAGAATTCCTTCGGGAAACCGGAATTCTGAGAGAAGGCTCTGTGCCAATGCCACAGCACTCTCTCCCTTTGTACCAGTGCGGATGATTACCGCCAGAAGCTCTGCATCACTTAGTGACTGCTCACCATATTTCAGGCATTTCTCATAAGGCTTTTCCGACTCTGGAAGCTGTTTCATAGTTTGTATCATAGTTCCTCCTGTCTGCCTCTCCAGGTACAGATGCGGAGGTTCTTCTTCTAAAGCCAGCGATAGATAAGCACCGAAATCACAATTCCTATAATACTTGCTATCGTAATACGGATTGTCATGCCGAAGGTCAGCACGATAATGCCGAGATTTAAAACCACCGGACTGTCCAATCCGAAGGTCTGTCCATAATTCAGCCAGCTTAAGAACGGAATATTCGCTGTCAGCGTTCCTATAAATCCGCCAAGAACAATTCCTGCGAGGATGAGAAGAAACAATGCCCACGCATTCTTGCTGCTTTTTATAGATGCCATAAAGTCACCTCATTCTGCCGTACACGGCATATATTTTTCCAGATGCTTCCTTTTATTTTATCACAGTAACAAGTCCTTCGTCTACTATCTGCTGCAAGGATTTTAAAATTCCTGTCTTTGCATGATACCAGGTGAGACCGCCCTGAAAGTATACCGCATACGGAGGCTTTATCGGGCCGTCGGCGCTGAGTTCTATGGAAGACCCTTGTACAAATGCACCCGCAGCCATGATAACCTGTGAATCATAGCCGGGCATATCCCACGGTTCAGGAGCTGCACAGCTGTCCACAGGAGCCGCTGCCTGGATTCCCTTGCAGAAAGCAATCACATATTCCGGCTTTCCAAATTCAACCGCCTGAATAATGTCATGGCGGCTTTCCACGCTGTCCGGTACCACCTTGAAACCGAGGCTTTCATAGATATTTGCCGCAAAAATTGCTCCCTTCAAGGCGCCTGCGACTACTGTCGGTGCCAGAAATAAGCCCTGATAGAAGGACTGCATGATACCAAGCGTCGCACCTACCTCTTTTCCAAGTCCCGGTGCACTCAGGCGGTATGCTGCACGCTCAATACATTTTTTCGTTCCTGCGATGTAGCCGCCAATCGGTGCAAGACCGCCGCCCGGATTCTTTATCAGCGAACCAACCACCATGTCTGCGCCGACGTCAGACGGCTCGATGGTCTCCACAAACTCACCGTAGCAGTTATCGACCATACAGATAATCTCCGGGTTAATCGACTTTACAAAGGCAATCGCTTTGCCTATCTTCTCCACAGATAAGGTCGGCCGGGTCTGATAGCCCTTGGAACGCTGAATTTCTATCATCTTTGTATTCTCATGGATGGCATTTCTGATTCCTTCAAAATCAAACTCTCCGTTCGGCAGCAAATCCACCTGCGCATAGCTGACACCATACTCCTTCAGAGAACCGGTGGAAGGACGGATGCCGATAACCTCCTCTAACGTGTCATACGGCTTACCGGAAATTGATAACAGCTCATCTCCCGGCAGCAGATTCGAGGAAAGTGCGATTGCCAGTGCATGTGTACCGCAGATAAGCTGCGGGCGCACCAGCGCATCCTCGGTATGAAAAATATCTGCGTATACCTGTTCCAGTGTGTCTCTGCCTAAATCATTATAACCGTAGCCTGTGGTAGCCGCGAAATGAATATCGCTGACCTTGTTTTTCTGTAAGGCAGAAAGCACCTTAAGCTGATTATACTCTGCCACTTCATCTATCGCGGTAAAGCGCTCCTTCAAAGAAGCACAGATTTTCTCTCCATATTGATATACCTGTTCAGAAATCCCGATTTTTTCATACATTTCATGTAAATTACTCATTTTATACAATTCCTTTCTCCTTCAGCTTTTTAATAAGCACATCTACAACAGCGGGTGTACTGCCGTATTCCTCCATAGATATCCAGTCAACATCATTTTCTCTTTTAAACCATGTAATCTGGCGTTTTGCAAAATGTCTCGTATCACGCTTGATGATTTCTGCTGCTTCCTCAAGTGTCAGCTCACCCTCCAGATATGCTGCCACCTCTTTGTAGCCCAGCCCCTGCATGGAGACAAGACTTCTGCCGTAGCCCATATCCAGAAGCTTTCTCACCTCGTCCACAAGTCCCTGTTCAAACATGATATCCACGCGGCGGTCAATTCTGTCGTACAGTTTACTTCTCTCACGGTTGAGCACAAAATAGGCAAACCGGTACGGTGATTCCTTCTTTCTCTGCTCCTCATTATGCAGAGAGATTTTCCCGCCTGTCTGCTTATGGTATTCCAATGCACGGATTACCCGCTTGACGTTGTTGGGATGAATCGCCTCCGCAGCTGCTTCGTCTACTGTCCGCAGTCTGTCATGCAATGCCTGCGCTCCGTGCTCATCTGCAAAAGCTTCCAGCTCCCTGCGGTAATCGTGGTCCGTCTCTGTCTCATCAAAATCAATGCCATAAAGCAGCGCCTGAATATAAAAGCCCGTTCCTCCCGTGATAATCGGAATATGGCCTCTCTCATAAATCTGTTCCATCGCCTGCAGAGCAAGCTTCTGGAATACTACCACGTTGAATTCTTCATCTGGATACAGCTCATCGACGAGATAATGCGGTACGTCCTGCATTTCCTCTCTGGTAATCTTGGCTGAGCCGATATCCATATAGCGGTATATCTGTATCGAATCTGCACTGATAATCTCACCGTTCACTGCCTTTGCCAGTGCAATGGAGGTATCTGTTTTGCCCACGGCTGTCGGTCCTGTGAGAATAATCAATGGCCTTTTTGTATTCTCCATCATAAAATACGCTTAAATTTCCTCTCAATCTCTGATTTTGTCATCGCCACAATCGTTGGTCTGCCGTGCGGACAGTGATATGGATTATCCAGCTCAAGGAGCTGGTCTATCAGGCTTCTGGCTTCCTCCACACTCAGATGGTGATTGCCCTTCACAGCCGCCTTGCAGGACATGGAGGCTACCTTTTCCAGAATGATATTCTGCGTGCCGGATTTCAGCTCCTCAGACAACCCGTCCAGCATCTCTAAAAATACATCCTTGCTTATCAGTCCGAACAGATTGCCCGGTACGGCACTGATGGCATACTCCCTGCCGCCAAACGGCTCTATCTCAAAGCCGAGCTTCTCAAAGCTTTCTATGTTCTGCTTAAGAAGATTCTCCTGTCTTAAATCAAGCGTCACAATCATCGGCGGATTCATAAGCTGTGAAGTATATTCTTTATTCTCAAGACTCTTGATGGTTCTTTCGTAGAGCACCTTTTCATGGGCGGCATGCTGGTCTATCATAAACAGCTTGTCCTGATACTGCACCAGCCAGTAGGTGTCAAATATCTGTCCGATAATCCGGTGCTGCGGTCTTGCTTCCTCTGACAAAAGCTTTGATTCGAATAATTCAAGCTGCTCCGCCTTTTCTTCCGATGAATAGCCGATGCTTTCTCTTACTGCTTCTGCACGTTTTACCTCAAACGGCTCCGGTGCACGGTAAACCGATTTTATCGGCGGGGTCACCGGCTTTGACGGCTGCTGTTCCTCTCCTGTCGATGCTGGAAGCATCTGCCCTGACGTTCTATGCTGCTCCGGCCTTACTGATGCTGTAGTCTGATGTCCTCTTATCTGGCTTACTGCCTGTGCAGACAGCGGTCTGGCAGCCTCCGGCAGCTTTTTGGGTTCACTGATTTCTACCTCCGGTATCAGCTCCTTATGTCCCAGCGTCTGTGCAATCGCAATCTTAATAAATTCAAAGACCTCCTGCGCATTGCGGAAGCGCAGCTCCATTTTGGTCGGATGGACATTGATATCCAGAAGCTCTGCTTTTATATTCAGATTAAATACAACAAACGGATATTTATGCTGCATCAGATACGGCTGATATGCTTCTTCTATTGCCTTCGAGATAACCTGACTTCTGATATAACGCCCATTCACATAATAGTTCTCAAAGGTACGGTTTCCCCTGGAAATCAGCGGCTTTCCGATAAAGCCCTGTATACTCCCGAAATTTTCCTCTGCCTTTACCGGAAGCAGATTTGCCGTAATCTCTCTTCCATATACCTGATAGATGATATCCTTCTGACTGCTGTTGCCGCTGGTGTGCAGCTTATTCTGGTTATTATTGATAAAGCGTACAGACACTTCGGGATGTGACAGTGCAATTCGTTCGACGATTTCTGCGATATATCCGGCTTCTGTCTGTGCTGTTTTTAAAAACTTTCTTCTGGCAGGCGTATTGTAAAACAGATTTCTTACAAGAAATGTCGTTCCCTCCGGGCAGCCGATTTCCTCCATCGACTTTTCCTCCCCGCCCTCTATCACATAACGCGCGCCATTCAAAGCATCCGGTATCTTCGTAATTAGCTCCACCTGTGCCACTGCCGCAATACTGGACAATGCCTCACCGCGGAAGCCCAGTGAAGATACTGTGAGCAAATCCTCCACGGAACGGATTTTACTGGTTGAATGGCGTAAGAATGCCAGAGGAATCTCCTCCGGCTTAATACCGCAGCCATTATCCGTAATACGAATCAGAGAAATGCCGCCGTCCTTGATTTCTACTGTCACTGCGGTTGCCCTGGCATCAATTGCATTCTCTAAAAGCTCCTTCACCACGGAAGAAGGACGCTCAATCACCTCACCTGCCGCTATCTGATTTATTGTATTCTGATCCAAAACCTGTATTGTCGGCATTTTTCATTTCCTCCATACCAGTCCCAATAATCTCGTCACTTTTCTGGCTGTTACCAGCTTACCAGCGGTTCTTTAGCTTGTTCTGCAGCTTATATAAGGTATTCAGTGCATCGATTGGGGTCAGATTACTGATATCCAGTTCCTTTAACTCCTTTAAGATATCATCATCCTTCACCGTATCAAACAGTGACATCTGTGCCATGTCAACCTCATCAAGCTTTGCCTGCTTCTTCTTCGCCGGTACTCCCAGTGCGGCAATCTCCTTTGCTCTTGCAGTGATGTCCGCATCAGTAAGCTCCTCCACCAGCTCTTTGGCACGCTCTATGACAGAGTCCGGCACCCCGGCAAGCTTTGCGACCTGAATGCCGTAGCTCTTGTCAGCTCCACCCTTTATAATTTTTCTTAAAAATACGATATTGTCTCCCTGCTCCTTGACAGCGATACAGTAATTGTTTACGCCGCTTAATGTGCCCTCCAGTTCAGTAAGCTCATGGTAATGCGTCGCAAACAACGTCTTGGCACCCAGAAGCTTTGGATTACTGATATGCTCCACCACTGCCCAGGCGATGCTTAAGCCGTCAAAGGTACTGGTTCCCCTGCCGATTTCATCTAACACCAGCAGACTGTCCGGTGTGGCATTTCGCAGAATATTGGCAACCTCTGTCATTTCCACCATAAATGTGCTCTGACCGGAAGCCAGGTCATCCGATGCCCCCACACGGGTGAAAATTCTGTCACAGATACCGATATTGGCAGCATCTGCCGGGACAAAGCTTCCTATCTGCGCCATCAGTACAATCAGAGCCGCCTGACGCATGTAGGTGGATTTACCTGCCATGTTCGGACCGGTAATAATTGAAATCCGGTTATTATGATTGTCCAGATAAACATCATTTGCCACGAACATATGATTCGATATCATCTGCTCAACGACCGGATGACGGCCGTTCTTAATATCAATCAGTCCTTTTTCATTAATCTTTGGTTTTACATACTGGTTCTTTTCTGCCACACAGGCAAGAGAAGCATAAACGTCCAACTTTGCCACTGCCTTTGCTGTCGTCTGGATTCTCACTACCTCGACGGCAATTTTTTCTCTTATCTCACAGAATACCTCATATTCCAGAGAGATCAGCCTGTCCTCGGCACCGAGAATAATGTCCTCCAGCTCTTTGAGCTTTGGTGTACTGTAACGCTCTGCATTGGACAGCGTCTGCTTGCGCACATAATCATCCGGCACCATATTTTTGTAGGAATTTGTCACCTCAAGATAGTAGCCAAATACTCTGTTGTATTTTATTTTCAGACCCTTGATACCGGTACGTTCCCTCTCATCCGCTTCCAGCTGTGCAAGCCAGTTCTTCCCCTCTGTCTTTGCCTGCCTGAGACGGTCAATTTCCTCGTGATACCCCGTCTTGATGATGCCGCCATCCTTTGTCGATACCGGAGGATCTTCCATGATAGACTGCTCTACCAGCTCTGCAAGGTCTGTAAGTGCATCCATACTGTCATTGATTTCCTTCAAAAGCTCCGCATTAACACCTTCCAGAAGATACTTAATATGCGGCAGCATGGCAATCGAAGACTGAAATGCAATCAGATCCCTCGGATTCGCTGTCTTATAGCTGATGCGCCCAATTAAACGCTCAAGGTCATAAATCGGCTGCATATATTCTCGGATTTCTTCTCTCGTAATCATATTGGTGAGAAGCTCCTGCACCGCCTCCTGCCGCTTAAGAATCTCTTCCTTAGATATCAGCGGCTGCTCAATATAGCTGCGAAGAGTTCTTGCCCCCATCGCTGTCTTAGTCTTATCCAGCACCCACAGAAGCGAGCCGCGCTTCTGCTTCTCACGCAGTGTTTCCACCAGCTCCAGATTTCTTCTGGTGGAGGTATCAAGCACCATGAACCTCCCTGTAGAATACGGAATCAGCGTTGTCAGATGCTCCAGCGTGCTCTTCTGTGTCTCATACAGATATTGAAGCAAAGAACCTGCAGCAATAATGCCGCAATCATAATCGGTAATCCCCAGTCCATCGAGGCTTGCCACCCTGAAGTGCTCCTTCAGGATTCTATGACAGGACGCATCATCAAAATACCAGGAGTCCAGTGCCGACACAGCGATTGACAGTCTCTCACGGATATCCTCGATATCCACACCACTCACGTAAAATGCCTGATTGCAGATGATTTCCGATGGTGAATACTTGGTAATTTCATCGAGCATCGCACGCTGGGAATCCACCTGCGTCACAAAATAATCCCCTGTGGAGATATCTGCAATGGAAATACCATATATATCATCAATATAGACAATCGACATCAGATAATTATTACGGCTCTCCTCCAGTGCCGAAGCATTCAGATTCGTTCCCGGAGTAACGATGCGGATAACCTCTCTCTTTACAATACCCTTTGCAAGCTTCGGATCCTCCACCTGCTCACAGATAGCAACCTTATAGCCTTTCTTCACCAGCTTGTTAAGATAGCTCTCCACTGCATGATAAGGCACCCCGCACATCGGTGCCCTTTCCTCCTGCCCGCAGTTCTTACCGGTCAGCGTAATCTCAAGCTCCTTCGATGCCGTCAGTGCATCCTCATAAAACATTTCGTAGAAATCTCCCAGACGGTAAAACAGGATACAGTCCTTGTATTTCTCCTTTGTTTCTATATATTGCTGCATCATAGGTGTTAATTGTGCCACAGCGATTTTCTCCCTTTCTGCATTTATGTAAAAATTCCCTACCTTATAGAATAACCCAAAAATCTTTTAATTGCAATGATAAAATAAATCAGAGCTGTAACAGATAGATATCTGCTACAGCTCTGATTATATAAATCCTCTATAAGATAATGTTTCTGATTATTCATTTTTCTTATGCTTCTGATAATACACAAACGAATAGATTGCAGGCACAAGAACCATCACTCCCAGGAGTATAAAGAACACATACGCTGTCGCAATCTGCAGGAAGGTATTGATAATAAAGATGATTCCGCATGGCACCCAGATAAAACCAGCCAGTCTGTGCGTACGGTTCCAGTTTTCTTCGTCTGCCAGTGTCCATGGAAGCCTGATGCCAATTGTGTAGTTCTGGCGGCATTTTGGCAGGTAATTGCCGATAATGATAAACAGCAGCCCTACAAAAAGCTCTGCAATCATTGCCAGATTAAGATTTAGTCCCAGCGCATGCGCGTAAATACCAACACCGCAAAAAAGCGAACAGGCCGGGCAAATCCATAATATTAAGTGAAACATTTTTTCACTAATATTACGCCTTCTAGGGTCAAATGTCGTAACAACTGCACACAGAAAATGTACAGCAAGCAGAAAAAGCGGAAGACCAAAGACCGCAAAGATTCTGCTGCTCCAGCCATTTGCCTCGCCGTCAATTCCGAAATGGGTTGCCATTGTTTCCGGGAGCTGGTTCCACAGCAAAAATCCAAGAATCATTGGCAGCAATGTGATGATACCTGTTAATATGATATAACTCTTATTCTTCTTTAACATGATAATTTTCTCCTTTCAGCTCTGAAAGCCAGAGCATAACCTCTTCCACAACGGAGGTGTTCAGTTCATAGTAAATAAAATTTTTTTCCCGGCTCTCAAACACAAGACCTGCATTTTTCAATATACCAAGATGGTAGGAAATTGTAGCTCCGGTCATATTGAAATGACTCCCGATTTCACCGGCAGGCAGCCTCCCGTCTTTAAGCAAAACAAGAATGTCTCTCCGTACCGGGTCAGATAAAGCCTTGAATGTTTCCGCAAATCCCAATCGTATCACCTTCTTTGTTCACTTTAAAGCAATATAGTATTATCAGCATTTAGAAATATTTCTAAATAGATTATAACAAACGCTCCGTCTAAAGTCAATCAGTATTTAGAAATTTTTCTAAATACTGATTGACTTTAGACGGAGCTCATTACACCTTTTGATTATTCAACAGGATTTCTATAAGGCTCATAGGAAAGCAGTTCTGCTCCCATCACAAAAGGTCCGTGATATTCATAATAAAATACGGTAGTGTCTGTAAGCTTAACAACACGTGCTACCGCTTTTGTACCATTTTGTGTGACGATATGCTCCGACTCATACATAAAGTTCAATAGCATCACACCGTACACGCAGGTAAGCAAAACCACGATACCGATTATGACAGATGACAGAATACCGCTAAACCATGCCACTCTTTTTTTCCATACTGTTATGATATAAGAATGACGGAGTGCCCGGATGATGAAAAAAATAATCGAAACCAGAAGGCTTACAATCGACAGCATAAAGATAATAAATAATGCAAAGCGAACCCATGGACGAAACTGCAGATTACTCTGTCCAAGAAGTGCATTTCCCTCCGAAGCAATCCAGAGAGACAGAGGAATCAGCAGCAGAGAAATACACGGCCATAAAAGCAGCTTTAACAGTGGATGTTTTGATAATAATTTCATAATGCATCTCCTTCTCACATCTTTCTCGTAAATATATAGCAGCGATCTCCTATTCAAA
This sequence comes from Lachnospiraceae bacterium, assembly GCA_017624115.1. Classification (GTDB taxonomy): domain Bacteria; phylum Bacillota; class Clostridia; order Lachnospirales; family Lachnospiraceae; genus RGIG8607. The sequence goes on along the minus strand of JAGANQ010000028.1, from coordinate 7,156 downwards.
CTGTGCGCGGTACAACTGATGATAGAAGCCCTTTTGCTTCATCAGTTCCTCATGCGTACCCTGCTCGACAATTTCTCCGTGATTGACAACCAGAATAATATCAGCATTTTGAATGGTAGACAGGCGGTGGGCGATAACAAAGCATGTCTTATGCTCCATCAGTCTGCGCATAGCCTGCTGAATCTGGATTTCAGTTCTGGTATCGACATTGGAGGTCGCCTCATCGAGAATCAGCATCGGCGACTCCAGAAGCATCGCTCTGGCAATCGTCATAAGCTGCTTCTGTCCCTTGGAGATATTTGTACCGTCATCACTTAAAATTGTATCATAGCCTTTGGGCAGACGCTTGATGAAGGAATGGATTTTTGCTGCCTTGGCTGCTGCTACCACTTCCTCCATAGTTGCACCCGCTCTTCCGTAGGCGATATTGTCAAAGATACTGCCTTCAAACAGCCAGGTATCCTGCAATACCATAGCATAGGATTTTCGGAGACTCCTTCTTGTTACCTGAGAAATCTCTTCATTATCGACATAGATATGTCCGTCTCCAACGTCATAAAAGCGCATGAGAAGATTGATAAGTGTTGTCTTTCCTGCTCCCGTAGGGCCTACAATAGCGACAAGCTTACCCTTATCGGCATTGAGGTTCAGATTTTTGATAATCGGATTGCCCTCGACATAACCGAAGCTGACATTCTCGATTCGTACATTGCCTTCGACATGGGTAAGCTCTTTGGCATCCCTGGCATCAAGCGGCTCAGGCAGCTCGTCAAGCAGCAGGAATACACGTTCTGCCGCCGCCAGGGCAGACTGGAATTCGCTGATAATATTGGCAAATTCATTGATTGGTCCTGAAAATTTTCTGGAGTACAGCACGAAGGAGGAAATATCTCCAATCGTCATACTTCCGGCAAGATATAATAACGCACCAAATACACTGATTAAGGACAGCGACAGATTATTGATAAAGTTAACCGTTGGACCGGTTACACTGCCGAAGTATTCTGCCCGGTAATAGGATTCTACAGCTTCCTCATTTTTAATATCAAATTTAGCAATCGTATTTTCTTCCTGATGATATGCCTTTAAGGTTTTCTGACCAGATATCATCTCCTCGACAAAGCCGTTCAGCTCACCCAGTTTCCTGGAACGAAGCCGGAACAGAGGTCTTGTCCGGCTGGTAATCAGCTTTGTCATGCAGATAGAAAGCGGCACGGTAAAGACAAATACTAAAACCAGCTTTGGTGAAATCACAACCATCATGCTGAAAGCACCGATTACCGTGATAATGGTAGCCAGAATCTGTACCAGGTCATTAGACAAAGAGGCATTGATTGTATCAATATCATACGAAATACGGCTGATAATATCACCCGTCTGATGGGTGTCGAAATATCCGACCGGAAGACTTAAAAGCTTGTCGAATACATCCTTTCTCATACGGAATACGACCTTACGGCTAATATGAATCATTAGAATCGAAAGAGCATAGGAAAGAATGGAGGATATAACGTAAAAGATTACCATTAATCCTGCATAATAAAATACTCTGTCAAATTCTACTAATCCTGCACCCGGCTCGATTGCGTCAATCGCATAACCGGACAGTGTAGGTCCGATTAACGAAAACATATTGCTTCCAATCGTCAGTGCAAGTGCCAGAAGTAAAAGCCAGATGTACCGCATCATATATTTTCCGAGACGAATCATTGTGCCCTTGCGGTTTTTCGGCTTCTCATAGGTCTTCTGCTTCGAATTTCCTACCAGATTTTGTGCTACATTTGCCATATTCTGTCTCCTTTCTATGATGCTTCTGTATCAATTCCCATCTGGGAACGACCGATTTCCTGATATACCGGACAGGACAAAAGAAGCTCTTCGTGCGTTCCGTAACCAATCATGGCACCGTCCTCCAGCACCAGAATATGATCAGCATGCATAATAGAACTGATTCGCTGCGCGATAATGACTGTTGTGGTATTCTTAAAATGCTCCCGCAGCTCTTTTCTGAGAGATGCATCCGTACGATAATCGAGCGCACTGGAGGAATCATCGAGAATCAGAATGTCCGGATGTGCTGCTAATGCCCGGGCAATCAGAATACGCTGCTTCTGACCGCCGCTTAAATTGGCGCCCTTAATATTCAGCTTATCATAATATCCTCGGTTCTCATCCTCAACGAATTCCTTCGCCTGAGCATAGAGAATCGCCTGTCTGATTTGATCCTCTGTCAAATCTCTTCCCAGTCTGACATTTTCTGTAATCGTATCCTCAAACAAAGCATCGTTCTGGAATACGACACCGAAATGCTTCCTCAGCTCTTCGACCGGCAGAGACTGAATTGGTTTGCCGTTAATCAGAATCGTTCCCTCTGTCGCATCATAGAAACGCAGGAGCAGACTGACTATCGTAGATTTGCCGGAGCCGGTCTCCCCGATAATACCGAGTGTCTCTCCTTTTTTAATAGAAAAGCTGATATCTGTCAGATTATTTTCCACGTGATTATACGAAAATGATACATGGTCGAAGGCAATCATTGACTGCTTCTGTTCTTCTTCTCGGGCTTTTGATTCCATAATCTCCAAATCACGCTCGTCATGGGCATCCAGCACCGCCACGATACGGTCGGCAGATGCGACAGCCTTGGAGATAATGACAAACATTTTGGAAATCGACATCATGGCATTTAGAATAATCGTAAAGTAGGTCATGAAAGCAAGGATTTTTCCTACTTCACTCAGACCGGAATTAACACGGTAAGCACCGGCAATGATAACCAGTACCAGACCAATATTTAAGAAGAAATTCATAGACGGATTGACAATCGCCATCGTCATGCCGGCTTTTTTCTCAATTTTTACGACCTCTTCATTGATTTTGCCAAAGCGTTCTCGTTCATAGTCTGTCTTTGATAAAGCCTTAATTACACGGATACCGGCGATATCTTCTCGCACAAGGCGCACGAACTGGTCTAACGCCTCCTGTAAACGGGCATACATCGGAATACCACGTCTGGAGGTCGTTGTCATGACAATCACGATGAAGGGAAGTACAGATACCAGAATTAAAGTCAGTACCGGATCAAGAGTTAACGTAATGAGAATGCCGCCAATCAGAAGAATCGGCGCTCTCACACCCAGGCGCTGTACTCTTCCGAGCATTTGATGCAAATTATAAGTGTCACTTGTAAGTCGCGAAATCAGAGACGGCTTAGTAAAGGCATCGGTGCTCTGGTTGGACAGATACGTAATCTTGGAGAATAAATCATGTCGTACATGCTCTGTCGTGTCTCTTGCGACCTTGGATGCCATGCGGTTTGCAATTACATTGCCTGTCCATGCAAGGATGGCACAGATTACCATCAGAACTCCCCAGGCAAAAATCATCTTTTTGCTGTTTTTTGGAATGACTACGTCTATCATATGAGCGAGAATCCAGGGCAGGCACAAATCCATGATGGTTCCGCCGAATTTTATCACAAATCCGAGACACATACGCAGATAATATGGTCTCAGATAATATGTTAATACTCGTTTCATAGGTTAACCTCGCTATCTGTCAGATTGATTGGTTCATTCTACCGGTTAGAGATTTCTTTGGTGATGTCATCCCAGGTAACTCCCTTTTCTGCCATCAGCACCATTACATGATACAGAAAATCGGAAATTTCATATTTAATTTCCTCCGGGTCAGGATTCTTGGCAGCGATAATAATTTCTGTCGCTTCCTCTCCCACCTTCTTGAGGATTTTATCAATTCCCTTATCAAAGAGATAATTGGTATAGGAACCTTCCTTCGGATGCTCTTTCCGGTCAAGGATTGTTGCATATTCCTTCTCAAAAACCTCCAAAGGATTCGTAATGCGGTAATCCTTCTTTGCTATCTCATTAAAGAAGCAGGAATAGCTTCCGGTATGGCAGGCAGCTCCTATCTGTGACACCTTGGCCAGCAGGGTATCTTTGTCACAGTCAGCAGATAATTCCTTGACATACTGGAAATGACCGGAGGTCAGCCCTTTCATCCACAGTTCCTTACGGCTTCTGCTGTAGTAAGTCATCTTTCCGGTAGCAAGCGTGGTATTGTAAGCCTCTTCATTCATATAAGCAAGCATTAATACCTGATTTGTTTTATAATCCTGTACAATAACGGGAATCATGCCGTCACTGTTTAAGGTAAGCTCAGACCATGAAAGTGCCGGCTTCAATACCGTTTTTGACATCCTTTGGGCAGCATCCGTGCCGGATACCGGAGAAATCACCGGAAGAGAAGCTTCTTTTAACTCGCCATTTGTAACACAGAGCATACCGGCATATGTAAGAGCCTCCTTTTCATGGGAACCAAGCTCATCCGCGTCACCGCATAGAATCAGCTTATCCTTTCCAAAACGGGCAGAGGCTTCAGACAATGCGTTCTCCTGTGTCTTATCGCAGAAGAAAAATAATGCTTTATCTGCACCGGTATATAAATATTTTTTAATATCTTCAAAACGCTTTACATAACCGCCTGCATAGAACGGAATCTCTGCTTCTGCCGCCAGCTGCTTCATGCAGCCGATATTGAGGTCATGCTCTGCATCTGTATCGGAAAACTCAATTGCTGCAAAAGCCTCCGCACCCTGATTGCTGTAATATCTGGCAGCAGAACAGTTATCCTCACAGCTAAATTCTGTAACACAGCTGCTGTCTGCATAAACAATACCGTTTTTCAGATAAACAGCCGGAATCATCTTATTTGTCTACATGCTTGATATTCTCCTTTTCATACAAATCGATAGCAGTTTTTAAATTCAGTCGGTTTTCGTAGAGTGCCTTGCCGATAATAGCACCCTTGATGCCTGCATAGTAGAGACGTTCCAGGTCAGACATACTGGATACACCGCCCGAAGCGATGATTTCCATACCTGTCACATCAGACAACTCCTTGGTATGTTCTACATTTGGTCCCTGCAGCATACCATCTCTGGAAATATCCGTGTAAGCAATCGTCTTTACACCATATTCCTTCATCTTAAGACACAGATTGACCGCATGAAGGCTGCTGACCTTTTCCCAGCCCTCGATAGCAACCATACCGTTTTTTGCATCAACACCGACTACGATTTTGTCAGAGCCGAAATTATCAACGGCTTCTTTTACAAACATCGGATCCTGTACTGCCTTGGTTCCGATAATCACGCGGGACACACCAAAGCCAAGCACGGTTTCAATATCCTTCATCGTGCGGATGCCCCCTCCAAGCTGGGTAGGAACCTTGACAGAAGCAACGATATTTTTAATAACCTCTTCATTTACGGAATGTCCTGCCAGTGCACCGTCCAGGTCTACCAGATGAATAAAGCTGGCACCCTGCTGTTCCCACATGGCAGCTACCTTTGCCGGTGTATTGGAGTACACCTCCACATCATGAAACATTCCCTGTTTCAGGCGGACACACTGTCCATTCTTTATGTCAATCGCAGGATAAAGCTGCATAGTGATACCTCCTTTGTAATTTTAGTATTTAAAGTGAGCCTTTTGTAGATAACACGTCTGTAATCCGTGCATCATGACCGGTTGCCTCATCCAAAGCTTTGGCAAAGGCCTTGAACATCGCCTCTATAATATGATGATTATTGCTGCCTGACATCTGTCTGATATGTAAATTCATTCCGGCACTGTAGGATACGGCATAGAAAAATTCCTTTACCATCTCTGTGTCAAAATAGCCGACACGGTCTGTCGTGAATTCCGCATCAAACACCAGATATGGTCTGCCGGATAAATCAAGTGCACACATAACCAGAGCTTCATCCATCGGAAGAAGAAAGCTGCCATAGCGTCGGATTCCTTTTTTGTCGCCCAATGATTTCTTTATTGCTTCGCCAAGCACAATTCCGGTATCTTCAATCGTATGATGGCAGTCAACATATAAATCACCTTTTACCTTACAGTCAAGATCAAAAAACCCATGTCTTGCAAAGCTGTTTAACATATGGTCAAAAAAACCGATACCAGTCTGGATATCTGTTCTCCCGCTGCCGTCAATCCCAAGGGTCAGCGCAATATCGGTTTCCTTTGTCGTGCGTGTAATGGATGCTGTTCTGTTTTCCATAGTTTCACCTTTTTCTATTTTTCAAATCTTACGCGGATAGAATTGGCATGTGCCGTCAGATGCTCAGCAGTGGCAAATGCAATAATATCCTCATGGATTGGTTCCAGTGCTTCCTTTGAGTAGGAAATAATGCTCGATTTCTTGATAAAATCGTCTACGCTTAACGGTGAGAAGAACTTCGCGGTTCCGTTGGTCGGAAGCACATGGTTCGGACCTGCAAAATAATCTCCTAACGGCTCGGAGCTGTATTCTCCGATAAAGATTGCACCTGCATTTCTGATTTTTGTCATTACATTGAAAGCATCCTTTGTTACGATTTCCAGGTGCTCAGAAGCGATTTCATTGGCAATATCAATGGCATCCTCGAGTGAATCAGCCAACAGGATGTATCCATAGTTTTCCAGGGATTTAGTAAGGATTTCCTTCCTGGAAAGCTGCTCCACGAAATTGTCGACTTCCTTCGATACCTGCTCTGCCAGCTCTCTGCTGGTTGTAACCAGAATCGCGGACGCCATCTCATCATGCTCCGCCTGGGAAAGTAAATCGGCTGCCACATAGCGAGGATTTGCTGTCTCGTCTGCCAGCACAAGGATTTCGCTCGGTCCGGCGATAGAGTCGATACTTACATGTCCAAAGACAGCCTTTTTTGCCAGAGCTACATAGATATTGCCCGGACCGACAATCTTGTCTACCTTCGGGATGCTCTCGGTTCCGTGAGCAAGCGCTGCGATAGCCTGGGCGCCGCCAACCTTGAATATTTTATCAACACCTGCTTCCTTAGCAGCAACTAAGGTGGTAGGTGTTACTTTACCTTCCTTATTACATGGAGTTGTCATGATAATTTCTTCTACTCCGGCAACCTTTGCAGGCATTACATTCATAAGAACGCTGGAGGGATAAGCAGCCTTGCCGCCCGGCACATAGACGCCGACACGAGCCAGCGGTGTTACCTTCTGTCCGAGAATCGTACCGTCCGGCTTGCTGTCAAACCAGCTGTACTGCTTCTGCTTGGCATGATAAGACTCGATATTTACCAGTGCCTTGCGGATAACAGACAATAAAGCAG
>JAGANQ010000027.1 GCA_017624115.1 Lachnospiraceae bacterium | reverse complement strand
CTCTTTTGTGATACTTGTCGCTCCCCTCGCGGGAGCGTGGGTTGAAATATTGTGTTGACCTTCCTTTCTTTATGTCCATGCCCGTCGCTCCCCTCGCGGGAGCGTGGGTTGAAATCACCAGTAAGAGGAAGAAAATCACTTGCATGTTTGTCGCTCCCCTCGCGGGAGCGTGGGTTGAAATAGTTTACCCTTGACAGTGTTCTTTTTTTGATTATGGTCGCTCCCCTCGCGGGAGCGTGGGTTGAAATAAACAGAAGGCTCCCGGGCATTTGGTTATACTGGTCGCTCCCCTCGCGGGAGCGTGGGTTGAAATATATACGCCAGCGCCGTTCTTCATATCCGCAATAGTCGCTCCCCTCGCGGGTGCGTGGGTTGAAATATATATTGTCTGGCAGAAGTCAGTTGCTAACCAGTGTCGCTCCCCTCGCGGGAGCGTGGGTTGAAATTTTTAATGTGTAATCATCCGGATTCAGCCAGTAATGTCGCTCCCCTCGCGGGAGCGTGAATATTCTTGCGTTCCGAAAGCACAAATCGGGAAATTTGGAAAGCTATTCGGAATATCCAGGGAGCGTGAGTCGAAACAGATAGACAAAATGGTATGATAGAGAACAATTTGAGTAAAGAAGTAGTACATAGTAGAAGCTATTAATATACTTCTGATATATACAAGCGAGTTAAGTTGATTATGAATTAACACTTATAATAATGGGGTACAGTACTAAGGGTTGCATCTGTCACATGGTTCATACCTTTGTTTTATGAGCTTAGTTCTTGTAGCTCTGATTTTCATATGATTTTTGACTTTGTTCCATAGTATTTATATTCCAGATATAATTCTGTGTTCCTAAAGATGCAAAGGGGTTGCAGGACGAACTTCCTGCTACATATGCGCCGCTTATCCAGCTCTCCGTCGGGCTGCAACTCCAGGTAATATTCTCACCGTCGCTGGTCGCGATAATACTGCCCTGCTCATCTGTGCGGAACACTTGAATTCCTATAGCACGGAAGCTGTTTAGCGGCTCGGCGTGCGGGTGACCGTAGCTGTTGCCCTCACCACAGCTGATTACAGCGTAGGTGGGCTGAACTGCGCGGAGAAACGCTTCACTGGAGGAGGTACTGCTTCCGTGGTGCCCGGCTTTGTACACATCCGCCCGCAGGGAAATGCCGCAGTCGAGCATATCTTTCTCGGCTTCTTCTTCGGCATCACCAGTGAATAAGAAGTGGGTATTTCCATAAGTTAACAAAATGGCAATGGAACAGTTATTGCTGTCCTCATAGCTGCGTGATGGCGCGAGAATTGTGAAACTGGCATCACCCAGCTCATAAGTATCGCCGACCACCGGAAGTGTATTAGAGTAGCCTCTGTTTTTCATGGTGTCAATGACATCCCGGTAAGTGGAGGTATTTTTCTTTTTGTCCGGCATCATTACCGTGTCACAGTCAAATTTATAGAGAATAACATCCATGCCGCCGATATGGTCAGAATCAGGATGCGTACCAATCATATAGCGCAGGGAGGTTACGCCCTGCGCCTGAAGATAACTCTGTACAAGAGTTCCTTTATCATTTTCACCTGCATCAATCAGCATGGCATCCTCACCGCATAGAATGAGGGTGGCATCACCCTGCCCTACATCAATGAAATGAACCTCTAAACGGCCGTCAGGCAGACTGGAAGCAGGTATATCTCTCTGCCCGGTCAATGAAGTATACAGAACGCCAATGGTTGACAGCATTGCCAGAGCAGAGACAACGAGTTTCTTTAATTTATTCATAATATCATTCCTGGTGTGTTTAGATAATTATTCCGCAGCATAGTCAATAAAGCTGATATTGATATCCACGTCTCCCTTAATTCCGTCAACAGAACCCTTGTCTGTGAACTGCCACATCTTAAAGTCATACGGATAATCCGGGTAGCTTACATAGGCAGCATACCAGGTGTCATAAGCAGCGAGACGGCTCAAATCCAGCTTCAGCACGAGAAAACGGCGGTTGGCATAGACACAGGTCTTATATCCGGCTGCTTTGATTGCTTCACAGAAGGCAATCGTATGGTCGGTAATCTGACGACCGGTCAGTGTATCGGTTCTTGCTGTATCATGTGGAATCAGCTCCATATCATAGGCAACCGGATAAGTCAGCTCATAATCTTTAATATGCTTCAGTACAAATTCAGCCTCTTCGATGGCTTCTTCTTCAGTGATTGCCTGAGAAAAGAAATACACACCGACATTAATGCCTGCAGCGATGGCGCCCTTCATATTTGCATGGAAGTATTCATCCTCCATGATAGCACCGGAGCCATAGCCGCGGTAGCCGACACGAATCATCGCAAAATCAACGCCGTCAGCCTTAACCTTCTTCCAGTCAATATTTCCCTGGAAGCTTGACACATCAATCCCGCGCCATGACACAACTTCGTTATTGACAATATAATTCTTAAAGCCGTCCTTATCCTGTATGCAGGTCCAGTCATAGTTATGACGCGGAACATCTGCCAGAATCGGGATATGTACCTCCGCACCGGTATCATCATAGGTCAGAATCGTCTCGTCGGCAGCAGAGCGTACCAGCGCCTCCTGCATCTGCTCCATGCGCTCCACGGAATCTGTCAGTCTGGACAGTTCGTTGGTCAATGAAGCCTGTTCCTCGGACATGCGGAATATCGTGTCCTTCAGCAGGTTATTTTGATTGTTCTGGTATACAGTAGTAACCAGAATGGCTGCAATAAGCAGCAATATCAGGAAAAATTCACTACAGATAACAGCCGTTTTGAAGCGGCTGGTCTTTTTTCTCTTTGGTGCAGGCTTGCCTGAAACCGGAGCAGGTGCCGGGGTAACAGGTGGTTCAATAAAATTATCCATGAAATTCCTCACTTTTCACAATTAAACATTGGCTTCCATATTCTTAGGTAAAACCAGATTTAAAATAACAGCTACCAGAAAGACAACAGCTACACAGTTCTCTGCAAAGACATTCTGCACGATTTTCGGAAAAATCTGAAAAATCTCGGGAACCTGTGTAAAACCGATGCCTACGCTTAAGGACAAGGCAGCGATTGTAATATTCCGCTGGCTGTATCCACATTTTCCCATCATCTGCAGACCGCTGATAACAATTGTTCCGAACATCATAATGGTACAGCCGCCAAGCACTGCGTCCGGCAGAGTTGTAAGAAGCGCGCCGAGTGCAGGGAATACTCCGGCAAGAATCATAATTACAGCACCCGTGGCAATCGTAAAGCGGTTTATAACTTTTGTCATGGCTACCAGACCGACGTTCTGGCTAAAGGATGTAATAGGCATACAGCCGAACATGGCTGATAAAGCGCTGATAAAACCGTCACAGGCGATAGAACCGGACTGTTCTTTTTCGCTTGCTTCGCGATTCAGCCCTGAGGCAGCCAGGGCGGAGGTATCGCCAATGGTCTCGGTGGCAGATACAAGAAAAATCAATACAACGGAAAAAATGGCATCTGCGTTGAATTCCGGTTTAAATGGCATTAAAGACGGAACTGACACAATGGCAGTACCCTTAAGGACGGTGAAATCTACCATGCCCATAAAGATAGCGATAATATATCCGACTACCAGACCGAAGAGGACGGACAACTGCTTCCAGTAGGATTTAGCAAAAATATTAAATAAGATGCAGCAAAGTAATGTAATGCTTCCGAGAATCCAGTTTGCCGCGGAGCCAAAATTTTCACTGCCACTGCCGCCGCCAAAGGAAGATGCACCGACTGACAGCAGAGAGAAACCGATAGCGGTAACAACGCTGGCTGCTACGATAGGAGTAATGATTTTGGTCCAGTATTTTGCAAATAGTCCCAGGCAGCCCTCGATAAGACCGCCAACCAGAACAGCACCGATGATGGCAGGGTATCCGTAGGCCGGACCGATATAGCAGAATACAGATACAAAGGTAAAGCTGATACCCATAACAATAGGCAGACCGGAGCCGACCTTCCATATCGGGAAAAGCTGTATCAGGGTGCCGATACCTGCGATAATCATAGCACTCTGTATAAGCTGTGCGGTCTGGGCAGATTCCAGCCCGCTGGCGCCTGCGACGATAATGATAGGTGCGATATTCGCAACGAACATCGCCAGTATGTGCTGGAGGCCGAAAGGAATGGCTTTTCCAACCGGAACTTTACCGTCTAAGCGGTAGATATTTTCAATACTTTCTGTTCCTTTCATGAATGTACCTCCTGTTACTGCTCTCTAAAGACAATTTTTCCGGTTGCAGTATCCATGCTTTCTACAATGGCAAGAGATTCGAGGTGGTAGCCCAGATTGCGGATAACCTGTCCGCCGGTCTGGAAGCCTTTTTCGATAGCGATACCGATTCCTTCAACGGTACCGCCTGCCTGTGAAACAATGGAAATCAGACCCTGCAGAGCGCAGCCGTTTGCGAGAAAGTCATCAATAATTAGTACATGGTCTTCTGGAGTAAGAAACTTCCTCGATACAATTACCTGATTTTTGGTTTTGTGTGTAAAGGATTCTACCTCAGCAACATACATGTCACCATCAATATTAATGCTTTTGGATTTTTTGGCAAAAACAACAGGTACATGGAATTGCTCAGCAACGATACAGGCAATTCCAATGCCGGATGCTTCGATAGTGAGAATTTTATTGATAGGCTGCCCTGCAAAACGTTTCTTGAATTCCGCACCCATTTGCTGAAAAAGTGCGATATCCATCTGATGATTCAAAAAGCTGTCTACCTTGAGGACATTTCCTTCTTTTACAATACCATCCCGCTGGATTCGTTCCTCTAAAAAGTTCATGTTTTATTTCCTCCATGATATTAAGATAATATTACATTCAGCGTACCAGATTTTTCGACATATGACAACACTCTTCGAAAAATTTATTTGATATAAGACGTATTATAAAGTACAATAAAGAAAATGCTTTAGGGATAAGGTGTATGAGAGATGGAGAATCTGAAGGATAAATTATGCGCGTATAGTGAGTCGGGCGTGTACCCGTTCCATATGCCGGGACATAAACGCAATACGGACAGTATGCCGTCATGGAAGCTCTGGCAGATGGATGTCACAGAGGTAGAGGGCACTGACAATCTGCATCATGCAGAGGGGATTCTTAAAGAAGCCATGGAGCGGGCTGCAAGGCTTTTCGGAGCCGACAGGAGCTGGTTTCTGGTGAACGGAAGTACGGGAGGCATTTTAAGTGCCATAGCGGCGGTGGTGAAGCCGGGTGACACGGTGCTGGTGGCGCGCAACTGCCATAAATCGGTGTATCATGCGATTTTTCTGAATCATCTGAAGGCAATTTATGTACAGCCGGAATGGATAGAAGAATATCATATGGCAGGCGGAATTGAGCCGCAGAGAATCGAAGAGCTGCTAAAAGAAAACCCGCAGGTTCGTGCAGTTATCCTGACCTCGCCGACCTATGAGGGGATAGTATCGGATATCGGACGGCTATCGGAGCTTGCGCATGAGAGGAGAATACCGCTTATTGTAGATGAAGCGCACGGAGCGCATTTCAATCAGGCAGGGTTTCCGGTGTCAGCGGTCAGAAAGGGTGCGGATATCGTCATTCAGAGCACGCATAAGACACTGCCTGCATTGACGCAGACCGGACTTCTCCATGTAAATGGCACGCTGGTGGACAGGGAGAGGCTGCAGGAGCTTCTGGCTGTCTATCAGACCTCCAGCCCGTCTTATGTACTGATGACGAGTATTGATTATGCACTGTCATTTCTCGAGCGTGGACAGGCAGCAATGACATCATATGAGAAGAAACTTCTGCAGGTGCGGGAAGAAATCAACAGGCTTACACATATCCGCATTCCCGGCAGAGAGCTGGTGGGGAAAAATGCGGTATATGATGTGGATAATTCCAAGCTGATTTTATCGGTTTGTGGAAAAAATCTCAATGGAAGGCAGCTATATGAGCTTCTGCGCACAAGATATGGTCTGCAGTGTGAGATGGCGATGGAGAGCTATGCACTCGCGATGACCTCGGTGATGGACACGGAGGAGGGCTATGAGCGGCTTTTACATGCCCTTAAGGAGATAGACTGCGGGGAAGCAGAGGATGTGCATGAATTATCTCATATGCCGGACACAGGCGAAGCCGTGCTGACGATAGCGGACGCATTTTATGCCGAAAAGGAAGCCTGTCCTCGAAAACATGCAGCAGGAAGAATCAGCGGGGAATACCTGTATCTGTATCCGCCGGGAGCACCATTTCTGGTTCCGGGTGAGAGAATCAGCGGGGAACTGATGGAGCGCATGGAGGAGCTGGAGAAGGCAGGCTTTGAAATACAGGGCTTGTCGGATGAAACAAAAACAGATATACTGGTAGTCAAAGGGTGCCAGGGTCAAAATACGGTTGATGTCGATAGCTGAACAGGAAGAATAAAGAGAGAGAAATCATGGGCAGAATATTTTATGTAATGGGAAAAAGTGCCTCCGGAAAGGATACAATTTATCAGAGACTGTTGAAGGAATATGACTTTCGGACAGTGGTGCTTTATACAACCCGCCCGATGCGTGAGGGCGAGACTGACGGCAGGGAGTATCATTTTGTGACGGAGGAAGCACTTAAGCGTTTTGAGGCGGAAGGGAAAATTATCGAGGTGCGCGCTTATCATACGGTGCATGGAATATGGTATTACTTTACCGTGGATGACGGCCAGGTCAATCTGCAGGAGAATAATTATCTGATGATTGGGACGCTGGAATCGTATCAGAAGCTGCGGGAATATTATGGCGCTGAGAGCTTTGTGCCGTTATATATCGAGGTTGATGACGGAGTGCGGCTTGAGAGAGCACTGCACCGGGAGATGCAGCAGAATGAGCCGAAATATGCAGAGCTGTGCAGGCGCTACCTGGCAGACGAGAAGGATTTCGCGGAGGAAAACCTGCGCGCCTGCGGGATAGAGAAGCGCTACCAGAATGCAGACCTGGAGCAATGTCTGGCACAGATAAGAGAGGATATCGCATGTGCAGGGATGTAAGGCTTATGGTTGTTATTACGAGAAGCTGAAATCTGCGTTTTTCAAATATAAGCTTTAGAGAGATTGACACGGAATTTGAGGATTTCTTATATCCAGAGCTTTGGAAAGCGAATTTTGTGTCTTTGATGCAATCGACAAGCTAGGGCAAATGTCCGCTCAGGGAAGACAGACAATCAAAGTTTCTAGCCGCTCTAAGTCAGATATTGTTCCGATTGCAAAGCAATCGAGAACCTGCGCACAGCTGCGCCTTGTGCGCTTTAGCTGTGCTACTATTACAAAATCGATATAAAAGCGCGTAATGTGAACTCGCTCCAATTATCATTGATATGATAAGGTTGAGAGCTCAGACACACATTTACGCGCTTACGTTTTGCTTGGCTGTCTGCCGAGAGCGGCACGAAACTTTTCTATCATCTGTCTTTCTCCTGACGGACATTTTGCCCCTGGCTTGCTCGATGCTTCGAAAGACACAAATCATAAACGCTTTCCAAAGTCTGGTGTTAGAAATGCCAAATTCCGTGCTTTCTCTAAAGCTATATTTGAAAACATTGCAGATAAGCAGTACTTCTCGTAATAACAACGATAAGCCTTACTCCATGCCGAGTGCGAAATATGCCGGAAGAAACATGAAGTTTTCGCCGAGGCACTCCGGGTAATGGATGAAGTGGCTTTCCGGGTCGACCGCCATCCATTCGTTGATGACCTCGGAGGAACGGGAAGTGTCACGCTTGATATTCATCATGGTCTTCGGTTCCTCAAAGTAAGAGAATAAAATATTTTCATGGAGGGCAATGGACTGGTATTTGTCACCGGTTAGAAGCCCTTCTTTTACGATATTCAGATGATGATAAATGTAGCTGTAGAGCTTATCCGGATAGAGAAAGGCGATTCTGCCGCGGCGAAGCTCCGGTACCGTCGGACGCTTCCAATCCTCCACGTTTTCCGGGATAGCATGATAATAAATGTGGTACATGGACACCCAGAGGCGGTTTCCTTCGAAGCCGGGCCATTCCTGCATATAAGGTGTGAGGGCAGAGCAGAATTCTTCCGGTCTGATTTCCTCACCGATAACCTCATAGTATAGAAAAAGCATGTGTTTGTGGTGGTAGAGGGCAGCAGTCATGATGCGGCCGCTTTTTATAAGCTTTGTAATGTCGGCTTTGCATGCTGTGATTGCCGCAGAAAGCTCGTTATCTGTATATTCACGTATGAGGCTTCCACGATAGTGGAAGCGGGTAATCGGGTGTGTCATGCTGACTCCTTTCTTGTCTTGATTTCCTGGTACATAAAAAGCCCTTCAGGCAGGATTCTTTCTTATGGTGTAAAAAGAGGCTGCTGCAAAAATTTTGCAGTAGCCTGGGCACTCACTCGTGAGCTTATCTGCGGATATCGTAGGATTTGTTTTCCATCAGACGCATGATAGAAGCTTCGTCGGTGATATTTGTATCGCCTCGGATAGAATGCTTCATTACGCTGGAAGCAACTGCGAAGTTCACAGCAGTCTGCGGATCCATATTTTTCATCAGCGCAAATATCAGGCCGGAGGAGAATGCGTCTCCGCCGCCGACACGGTCTACGATATCGAAATTCATCGTGGTACTCTCGTAGGTTTCTCCATCCATATGCAGGAAAGCCATCAGGGAGTTATTGCTTCCTGAATGAGCAAAGCGGACGGTTCTGGCGATTGCGCGGAAATGGAACTGATTATCCAGCTCGCGGAATACACGGTTCATGTCCTTGAAGCTTGGCTGCATGGACAGACCTTCCTTTACATCCTTTCCTTCAGCGTTGTACAGATGAAGAGGTTCGATACCGATTAAGATATCAACATAAGGCATATAAGTACTTAATACATCTCTCGCAGTATCCCAATCCCACAAGCTTGCACGATAGTTCGGGTCAAAGCTGACCGTCATACCCAGACGTTTGGCAACAACCAGTGCTTTCTCCAGAAGAATCTGGCAGTTAGCGGATAATGCAGGGGTAATACCACTTAAGTGAAGCCAGTCATAGCCCTTCAAAATAGCTTCCAAATCAGTATCAGTATAATCATATTCTGCAAATGCGGAATGCTTTCTGTCATAGATTACCTTCGAAGCACGAACTGATACACCCTCTTCCAGATAATAGGTACCGATACGCTCGCCGTCTAATATAATTTTGCTCGCATGAACATCATTTGCCTTCAGATAAGCGATGGCAGCCTTTCCGAGATCATTGTTAGGAAGTACAGTGAAATAGGTACTGTCAACACCCAGATTAGCCAGGGAAACAGCTACGTTAGCTTCTGCACCGCCGAAGTTGATGACAAAAGAATTCGTAGTACGGATTTTTTCGTAGTTTGGCGGAGAAAGTCTTAAAAGCAGTTCGCCGATAGTTATGAACTTCATAGGACACCCCTTTTCGTAGTATTGTAAGTAATAGTTAGTATTATCTTATAATAAAGTCAGCGAAAATGCAATAGAGAATGAGAAAAAATGTAAGCGCTTACAGAAAACTGAGAAAAGGGGAGCAAAACCGGGAACAGCAGCAAGCGGAATTGTAGGGTATGAAGCAAATGTAGAGGATTTTAAGCCGGTTCCAATAGATTAGCTTGCAAATTTGTCCGGTTTACGTAAAAAATGACAGATGAAGAATTTACACAGGCTTATAATGTGGCGTTAGAAGTTGTAAAACCATTTTCAATTCTTTCCACAAGCAACACCAGCAGGTGTAATTGTCAATATAGCTTGCGTTGGTATTGAGAATGTGAAAATTTTGGCGAAAATTGCATCCGGGGAATTGTTATATTTTATGAAACAGTGAGTTCATCCTTACACAAGAAGGAAAAACATCAGTTGTTGCAAATTTTACAACAACTGATGGTCCCTGTTCTATTTCTTATACCGCATAATCTTCTCCCAGTTCTCCGGGAATCCCATTTCCGTTAGCAATTGATCACATGTAAGGTGTGGGCACTGCTTGAGAACCTTGTTGATTAATTTGGTTAATCCGGATTTGAACTCTTTAAAATCTCTAGGACTAATTAGATAGCGCAAGGCAATTACGACAGCAAACAAGTCCTGCTTGCCATATTGATAATTCCCGTTTTTCCGGGAGATTTGCAACTTTTTATGCAATAGGGTATTTGGTATTGTCTCATGGATACGGAATGAAAAGAGTCGTTCGCCATGAGCACATACATTTTTATTTTTGCTCTTAAATCTGTAGTTGCGTATTGATACATTTTGGAGATTTGACCAAAAGTCAATGCATTCGTTGCAACCCATAAAGGTATATTATGGTGTGTGTTGGCTGAATGATTTATGTATGCGTACTGGCTTGGTACCGAGATTGACTTTTGCAAAGAGTGAACAAGTCTACGTACTTGCTGCTGGTTTTTCTTATTGTAATTATAGCAATTTACATCCAGATAATAACGCTGCTGTTCACCATATTTCTCACAGAAGTGGTACGAGAACATGGATTTCATATGACGTTCTACATGAAGGATATATTTTAAAAACAGGGTGCGCAATTCTTCATCAAAGTAATAAAATGAAACCAATTCATCAAATGTTACTCCGTGAGCAAATTTATTTGATGCATTGTGCTTAAATAAAGATTTATATCCTCCAATAAGAGAATAATAACTGATTTCTTCCAGCATTTGCTTAGCGTAATCGGGATTAGGAATAGACAGTTGTTTGTCCTGTTCAAGGATTTGTAATTGTTGCTGGTATGTTAAAAATGTTTTTGCCAATCTATCCCTTCTTCCTGATTTGTGGTATAAAAAAGTGGAGTCCACGCATGGAACTCCACCGGCTACGGGCATCTCAAGTTTCCGCAGCACAACCACTAAAGATAATATACCATCAACAGCCACCGCTGTCAAATAGATTTTTAGTGGTGATAGTAGTTTATGTATTGTAAAGCTATAATATTCAATATAGCACTGTTTTTTTTTCGGTGTTAAAATTTGCCTACACTGAAAGAATGTCGAAACTATCTAAGCATGTTGGGGTATCATTTTTCTTCGCTCTGCTCTTATACACGTTGTACTGATTTTTACATTGTGGTGAACAGAATGGAAGCTTTCAGTTCGTTTTCATCTGCTTTATTTGCTTTTTCCTTTTTGTGGTCTTGTCAAAAGATTGCAAGGGGCTTATTCTAATGGTAAGGAATCAAGATGATTATAGAAGGCAGGAGGATGAGACGATGCAGGTAAAAAATTATATCAGAGAATTTATCGCAGAGGAAGACAGAGGCTTTGACAGCGGTCATGCCTCCACGCTGGTGCAGATGAGCGATGGAAATATTCTGGCGGCATGGTTTGGCGGAAGCTGGGAGAAGGGCTGCGATGTGGCACTTTGGATAGCCAGGAGAATTCAGGGATTATGGGAAACACCAAGAAAGCTTGTAGACGTGCGTGGCGTTGCTATGTGGAATCCGGTTTTATTTCAGAAAGAGGATGGCGGTATTATCTTGTTTTATAAGGTAGGAGCGTCCATCTCCATCTGGAAGACATGGTTTGTGGAAACCTATGATAATGGTGAGAACTTTTCTGCGCCGCGGGAGCTGGTTCCGGGAGATGAAATCGGAGGCAGAGGTCCTGTAAAGAATAAGCCGATTCGTCTGAAAGACGGAACTGTTTTGGCACCTGCTTCTCTGGAAGGGGAAGAATGGGATGCTTTTGTAGATATTTCGAAGGATGATTGCAGGACATGGGAAGCAAGTGAGCTCGTTCCGGTAAGACGTGTGAGTACAAATAACATACAGATGGTCGACAGACCTTACAATAAACACTATCTGTATGGCAAGGGCATTATTCAGCCTACTTTATGGCAGGATGAGAGCGGTGCAGTACATATGTTTTTGAGAAGCACAAGCTCCAGAATTTTCCGCAGTGATTCTACAGACGGCGGTCGTACATGGTGCCTCGCTTATGACACCGGACTTCCGAACAATAACAGCGGAATCGATTTGGTGAGAATGAATAACGGCAATCTGGTCCTGGTGTACAATCCGCGCGAGAATCTGCCAAACTACTATAAGGGACCTAGAACACCGCTTGTAGTGGCAGTTTCGAAGGATAACGGGGAGACCTTTGAGGAGGTTTGCGTCCTTGAAAATGTACAGGGAAATTATTGTTATCCTTCTGTTATCTGTAATGATAAAAATGAGATTATGATTACCTATACATGGAACAGAGAGACTATCGTGTATTGCCAGATGGAGCTTGAGGATTAATATGGACAAAAAACTGATAGAACAGTTTGAGAATCCGGGAGCGGATAAACGTTCGTTTCCTTTCTGGGGCTGGAATTCCAGACTTGATAAGGATGAATTGCAGAGACAAATCAGAGAGATGAAGGATGCCGGAGTTGGTGGCTTTTTCATCCATTCGCGTGATGGACTGGAAACAGAATATCTCGGAGAGGAATGGATGGACTGTGTAAAAATAGCTGTGGAGGAAGCGAAAAATCAAGGCATGTATGCGTGGCTCTACGATGAGGACAGATGGCCGTCCGGCACTGCCGGAGGCAGAGTGACGGCGTGTGGTGATGAATACCGTTGTAAGGGACTGACCCTGGAGGTGCTTTCGGCGAAGAAATACTCTGAACTGTATGAGTATGAAATACAGGGAGAAAATTCTTTCGCAGACAACAGAAATGGTCTGCTGGCGGTGTATCGGGCGATAATCGATGGAGATGCGATAAAAGAATATAAACGTCTTTCTCTGCAAAAGGGCGAGGAGTTTGGCACGGAAGAGGTTCTGCTGGCAGTCAGACTGGAGGTGTCGGCGCCGAGTGAATGGTTTAACCATGAAGCACCGCCGGATAACCTGAATCCGAACTGCGTCAAAAGATTTATCGCAGAAACGCATGAGCGCTATAGGCAGGTGGTTGGCTCGGAATTTGGAAAGACCGTGCCGGGGATTTTTACAGATGAGCCGAGTCTCAATGACCGACATGTATATTTTGGAGAGAATCGAAGCTGGATTCCGTGGACGTATGGTTATGGGGAGTACTTTAAGGAGCTTGCCGGATATGACTTTTTCGAGCTGTTACCTGAGTTTTTTTTTCACGGAGAACGTTCGGCGAAGGTGCGGCATGATTATTGGTACAGCATCACGAAAAGATACGGGGAAAGTTATTTTAAGGTAATTGGAGAATGGTGTGAGGAAAACAAGCTGTATTTTACAGGGCATTTTCTACAGGAGGATAAGCTGGGACTTTCTACCAGAGTAAACGGTGCGATAATGCCGAATTATCAGTATCAGCATGTACCGGGTATTGATATGCTGTGTGAGCAGACCGGTGAATATATGACAGTTAAGCAGTGCACAAGTGTCGCTTCACAGCTTGGAAAAAAGCAGGTGATTTCAGAAACCTACGGCTGTACCGGCTGGGAGTTTACCTTTGAAGGGCAGAAATGGATGGGTGACTGGCAGTTTGTGCTGGGCGTGAACAGGCGCTGCCAGCATCTGGCTCTCTATAGCTTAAGAGGCTGTAGGAAGCGTGATTATCCGCCGAGTTTTAATTACAATACGACATGGTGGACGGAAAATAAGAGGGTTGATGATTATTTTGCGCGGCTATCAGTGGTGCTGGAACAGGGAGAAGCAGTGAGAGACATTCTGCTTCTGCACTCGGTGACAACAGCATGGAGCCGACTGGGCGTAAATCCGTATGGAAATCCGATACGAAGACAGGAGCGGGATGTTCCTGCGCTGAATGTTTACGGTGACGAGCTGAATAACCTGATAGAGTATCTGGAACGACAGCATCTGGATTGTGATTTGGGTGATGAACTCTTAATCGAACAGTATGGAACGGCTGCGGAAGGAAGATTTGTGATAGGTAGGGCAAGCTACCTTGCGGTTGTTTTACCACCGGTAGACACGTTGCTTGCTCCTACCTGTGAAAGGCTGTTTGCATATATGAATCAGGGTGGTCTGGTATATGCGCTGCGAAGTCATCCGTATATGGTAGCAGGAAGCGTGGAAGAATGGCAGCAGTACAGCAAGCTTACGTCGCATGAAAACTGGATTGCTGTGGATACGCAGGAGGAATTGGCAGAAAAGCTGGAACCGTATAGAACTGTGCAGATTCAGGAGGCATCCGAACAGGAATGCAAGGATATATTATATCAGCTTCGAAAAACAGAGAAGGACTATATCCTCTTTGTAGTAAATAATAACCGTGAGCAGGAAAAAAAAGTGACAATCAGGCTGCCATTTCAGGCAGAGCCAGTGCGCATGGAGCTGCTAACCGGAGAGGTAGAACCGTTGACCAGCTACAGGAATACAACGGGTGGAACAGAGGTTTCGTTGGAGCTTCCGCCGACAGGCTCGGCGGTATATTATCTGAATGCCTGCCGCGAGAAGGAACGTGAAACGGAAGCACACGATATTGAGGAACGTAGTTTGGCGCTCCAAGAATCAGAAGCCAGTGCACTACGAAAAACCGTGTACGCTGGACCTTTTTCATACCGCCTCGACAGGGAGAATGTACTGCCGCTGGACATTTGCCGTTACCGCATAGACGAAAACGACTGGTCAGAGCAGATGGAGGTATGGCAGGCGCAGAAGCAGATAAGAGAGAATCTGGGGATGCGTCAGATTCATCTCAATGGGCTGGAGCAGCGCTATAAGTGGACAGATCTTCCACATCCGGAGGATGGACACAAGGTGCAGATGTTATTTACCTTTGAGTCCAAACAACAGATTATGGGAGCCTCACTTGTAGTAGAACGACTGCTGGAGTTTGACATTACATTAAATGAACAGGAGATCAGCAAGGAGAAAACCGGCTGGTATCTGGACAGGGAGTTTGAGACGTGTGTATTGCCGGAGATTCGCGCAGGAGAGAATACGCTGATTCTTTCATGTGATTACACGAATGGTATGGAGCTTGAAAATATCTATCTCATAGGAACATTTGGCGTAGATAAGGAACGTCAGCTTACAACACTTTCGGATTCGCTCACAGCGGGTGACTGGGTAGAACAAGGGCTTAAGCATTACTGTGGAAATGTAACTTATTGTCTGGAATATGAGCATACGCCGTGCACAGATGGGGAAGCGTCGGAAGTAATACTCAGATTACCGGAAACAAAGGCTGTTTATGTGAAAATAACAATAAACGGACATGAAAGGCTGCTTCTGTGGAATTTCACGCAGGATATTTCCATTGGCGATTGGCTGGTTGCGGGAAGAAATGAAATCGCGATAGAAGCAGCGGGAAGTCCGCGCAATATGATGGGACCGTTTCATATTAAGAAAAAGCCTTATAATACCAATGATGCGAGTTTTTGCCCGTCAGAGAAGGATTATTCTTCGGAATATCTTCTGACGCCATATGGAATTATGGGAAGGATAGAAGTAGTGCAGATAGCAGAAATGAACTGTTACCAACATTTTTAGAAGATACTATCTTATAAGTAGAATAATCCGCAAAAGTGTGTTATACTGGTATCATACAAATCGTAGAAGCTAAGTAAGAGGAGGATACAGCATTGAGATTAGTGACACGTTCTGATTTTGATGGACTTGCATGCGGAGCACTGCTTCTGGAGGCAGGGATTATTGACAGCTGGAAATTTGCACATCCGAAGGATTTACAGGATGGACTGGTAGAGGTAAATGAGAATGATTGTCTGGCAAATGTGCCGTTTGTGGAGGGCTGCGGACTGTGGTTTGACCATCACTCCAGCGAGCATGAGAGATTGCAGTTAGAAGGAAAATACAAGGGTGAGAGCCGTATTACGCCTTCCTGTGCGAGAATCATTTATGAATATTACGGCGGAAAAGAACGGTTTCCGCAGTTTGATGATATGATGGAGGCAGTAGATAAGGTAGACTCCGGCAATCTGACAATTGATGAAATTATGAATCCTACAGGTTGGATTCTGGTAGGTTTTCTGATGGATCCGAGAACTGGACTTGGACGTTGGAGACAGTTTACGATTTCCAATTATCAGCTCATGGAGAAGCTGATGGAGGCATGCCGTACCATGAGTACAGAAGAGATTCTGGCACTGCCGGATGTGCAGGAGCGTATTGAGGTGTACAACGAGCAGACAGAGAAGTTTAAGAAGATGGTGACAGAGCATACCAGAGTAGAAGGAAATGTTATCATTACCGACCTGCGCGGGGTAGACCCGATTTATACCGGAAACCGTTTCATGATTTACAGCATGTACCCGGAACAGAATATTTCCGCATGGATTGTAAGCGGACGCGGCGGACAGGGCTGTTCTGCAGCGGTAGGCTACAGTATTCTTAATAAGACCTCCGATGTAAATGTCGGCAGCCTGATGCTGAAGTACAACGGTGGTGGTCATAAGAAGGTTGGAACCTGTCAGTTCAGCAATGAAACTATGGAGACAGACCTTCCGAAGATGTTGAAGGAGTTATGCGAGCTGGCAAATGCTTAGTGAGTGTGCATAGAGCGCAGCCGGGATAAGGGGGCAGAGAAATCTGCCCCTTATTTATGAAATAGGAAATTTCGATAAAATTTCCTATTTCATAAATAACGCTCCGCTATGGATGAGCACTCGCACGAGATAAAAATGTCAGCTAAAGCTGACCGTGCTCGGCTCGCAAAGCGGAGCAAGTCCCTAAAGGATTGAGGGATTTAGAGAGTTGGAGGCGGACTTGTCCGCTTTGTTTTAATGAGGAGGCAATGATATGCAAAAGACAGAATTTTTCTATCCATCCAGTGATGGAATACATGAGATACATGCGGTAGTATGGAAGCCGGAGGGGGATGTACGCGCGGTTGTGCAGATATCACATGGAATGATTGAATATGTGAACCGTTATGAGGAAGCAGCAGAATATCTGACAGCCAGAGGCATTCTTGTGGCGGGTAATGACCATCTGGGACATGGCAGGTCAGTTATGAGCCAGGAGGAATGGGGCTTTTTTGCTTCCGGCGATGCGAGCGGCAAGGTGGTAAGGGATTTGCATACACTGACATTGAAAATCAAGAAAGAGTATCCGAAGGTTCCGTATTTCCTGCTGGGACACAGCATGGGCTCCTTTATGGCGCGACGGTATGCGATGACCTACGGCGCGGAGCTTGACGGGGCGATATTTGTAGGTACGGGAAACCAGCCGGTGGCAATGGTTCGTTTTGGAAAGATACTGGTAGAATTTTTGAGCATTTTCTTTGGTGAGCGTTATAGAAGTAAGGCTGTGGAGCGGATGATGTTCGGTGCCTATAATAAACATTTTAAACCAGTCAGAACGCAGTATGACTGGCTGAGCAGAAATACGGAGAATGTAGATAAATACAGCCAGGATAAAGCATGTACCTTTCTGTTTACTCTGAATGGCTATAAGACGCTGTTCTCTACGCTGTTATTTATTGAGAAGCCTGCAAATATAGCACGGATTCCAATGAAACTGCCGATACTGCTGCTTGCAGGTGAGGATGACCCGGTGGGCGATTACGGCAAAGCGGTGAAACAGGTCTATATGATTTACAGAAGGCAGGGGATAAAGGATTTATCACTCAAGCTTTATCCTCAGGACAGACATGAGGTTATGAATGAGCTTGACAGAAAAGAAGTGTATCAATATCTGTATAACTGGCTGAACAAAAGAATAAAGGAAAAAGCATAAAACATTCTCAAACACACATACTATCTCCATATGATAACAGGGTCAGGAGGTAATATTGTGAGGATAACGTTTTTCGGTACAAAGGCATATGACCGTATCTGGTTTGAGCCGTTAGGCACAGAGTACGGTATGGACATCCATTTTGTAGAAAGCAGACTGAGCCGGGAGACAGCGGTGCTGGCAGAAAACAGTGAGGGAGTCTGTATTTTTGTCAATGATACGGCAGATAAGCAGACCATTGATGCGCTGTATGAGCTGGGAGTGCGGGTGATATTCTTACGCTGTGCAGGGTTTAACAATGTCGACTTGAAGGCGGCAAAGGGGAAAATTCATGTTCTGCGCGTACCCGGTTATTCGCCGGATGCAGTGGCAGAATATGCGATGGGACTGTTATTGTGCATCAATCGTTATATTCACCGTGCATATGTGAGAACGAGAGAGTTCAACATGAATATCCACGGACTGATGGGGACTGATTTAAACCATAAGGTAGCCGGAGTTATAGGAACGGGCAGGATAGGACAGTCCATGATACGGATTCTGAAGGGGTTCCGTATGAGGATTCTGGCTTATGACCCGTATCCGAATAAGGAGCTGGACGTGGAATATGTATCACTGGAGGAGCTTCTGGAGAAGTCAGATGTGATTACATTACACTGTCCGCTTACAAAGGACACGCACTATCTGATTAACGAAGAGGCTCTGCGAAAGATGAAGCAGGGTGTCTATATTGTCAATACCTCCAGAGGTGCGCTCATTGATACGAAGGCATTGCTGGAGGCACTCAGGGAGCCTGGACGCATCGGTGGCGTCGGGCTGGATGTCTATGAGGAAGAGGACGGGATTTTCTATGAGGACAGGTCAAATGACATCATCGAGGATGATATGCTGGCACGTCTGATGACGTTTCCGAATGTGCTGATAACCTCACATCAGGGCTATTTCACCTGTGAAGCGATGCAGGCGATTGCGCTGGTGACGCTTGAGAACGCATATCAGTATGTGAACGGCATGGAGCTGATAAATGAGATAAAGGAAGAATAATTCAGAAATTCTTAATATTTACTGTGTTGCAAATTAAAACTTGACTGATAGGATAAGTACATGGAGTACAGAAAAGATAAATGGGGGACAAAGGTATGTTGAACATTCTTGTTTGCGATGATGACAGGCAGATAGTAGAGGCGATAGATATTTATCTGACGCAGGAAGGGTATCATGTGATTAAAGCATATGATGGAATGGAGGCTTTGACGCAGCTGCGCTCCAATGACGTACATCTGCTGATTATCGATGTCATGATGCCGAAGCTGGATGGAATACGGGCAACGCTTAAGATACGTGAGGAGAGCAGTATACCGATTATTATTCTGTCTGCGAAGTCAGAGGATTCTGATAAGATACTTGGTCTGAATATTGGTGCAGATGATTATGTGACAAAGCCGTTTAACCCTCTGGAGCTGGTGGCGCGTGTGAAATCACAGCTTCGCCGGTATACCCAGCTCGGAAGTGCCAATATGGCGGGCGATACGAATATTTATCGTAACGGCGGACTTATGATTAATGATGAAAACAAGGAAGTCACGGTAGACGGTGACCTGATAAAGCTGACTCCAATCGAATATAATATTCTTTTGCTGCTGGTGAAAAATGCGGGTAAGGTGTTTTCCATTAACCAGATTTATGAGAGTATCTGGAACGAGGAGGCTATCGGTGCAGATAATACGGTTGCCGTACATATTCGCCATATCCGCGAGAAAATCGAGATCAATCCCAAGGAGCCGCGCTATCTGAAGGTGGTGTGGGGCATTGGCTATAAGATTGAGAAGCAGTAGCAGATGCAGAAGGGAGAGAGCCGTATGAAGGGTTTCAGACAGTCAAGGATGTTAAAGGCAGTAGCGGTGGTGCTGCTGTTTTTCAGTATTGCCGCAATTCCATTGAGTGTTATCGGAGAAGCATATCTGGCGCAGGAGATTTTTGACGGGAACGTAGAGGAAATGTTTCAGGGAGATTTTGAGGATTCCGAGAGATTTTCCAGGCTGTTCAGTACAAGAATTGGTCAGCTTGCGGAATATATGAAGCTGAAAGATATTCTTGAGACAGACGGTGCTCTGGATTACAATAAGCCGGTGTGTCATGTTGTGGATGACGGATTATTTAATTTTGAGCCGCAGGGCTATACGATAGGCGAGCTGATTAAAAGCAACAGCTTTTTTGTAGAGGATATCGATTCTCAGAACACAACCCTGCTGGAGGAGCTGTTTTCCATGTATCCTCAACGGCAGTGGTATGTATATACAGATGATAATGGTGAGGCAGCTCTGGGATATGTTGAAACGGCTGAATTTATAAAAGATTTTAATTCTGATATTGATTGGTTTTTTATAGAGGATTATGAGGAAGCGATTGAACTGTGGGAGGAAACGACAGAGCGGCAGGAGAACAAGAATCTGCAGGACGGCAAGCTTTCCGGGGATGATCTTGAGGTAGCGGCATATGCTTCAGCTGTGGATGTTGAGAGCGTAAGTGTGCAGGAGCAGCAGCCGCAGAATAAGCTGCCGGAGGGTGCATGCTGGATATTTACTCAGGACGAGCTGGCTTATCGGTATACATATTATGTGGCATATTATCTTCATTACCATCAGCTCTTTGAGGACAATGGAGAGCACCGCTTTGTATATTCTTTAAATACAGGAGATAAGATCTATACAAACGCTGCCGGGCTGATAGAAAATTGTCAGGCAGGAAAGGAACCGGTAGATGGAACTCTGTACTATGGCAATACTTCGTATGCGGTGGAGACGGATATAAGTAATGTGAATCGTTCTTATGTAGATAATCTGGAAAAAGCGGTGATGAACAGCCATGATAAATTTGAGTTTTTTGCAGCGGTGACGGACTGGAGTACAACACCGGACACAGAGGATGATGCCTTTACGATAAAGGAGAGCTTTTATAACAGGGCACAGGGAATGTGTCAGGCGCTGCTGGTGATTGGCGTTATCGGTATATTTGGTGTTCTGATACTGGGACTGTATCTGATTGCCTCAGCCGGCCATGCAAAGGACGTGGAGGGTGTGCGTCTGACCTGGTTTGACAGATGGTATACTGAGCCTGCGGCAGTAATATGTATTTTGGTACTTACGTGTGCTGTGGCAGCGGAGATAACCTTGATTGAGGAATTCAGCTGGTCACAGGAATTGTTTTATATTGTGCTGGCAGCAGGCGGGGCGCTGGTGTGTTATCTGGCGGGCATCTTCAGTATCGCAAGTCTGCTTCGGAGAATTAAGGCGGGAACGCTTTGGAAGAACAGTCTGCTGCTCAATGGAGGAAGATGGCTGCTGCGAGGTGCGGGAAAGTTCTCGAGGGGCTGTCGTGTGGTGTATGAGGAACGTGATATTACCGCGCGTACTATTATTGCGTATATTATGATACTTGCTGCGACAGTGGTGACAGGTATTCTGATTATGGTGACTCTTTTTGAGGGAAGTATGCTGGTGCTGTTTTTCCTGCTGCTTTTTGCGGGTATTCATGCAGGAGGTCTCTATGTGCTGCTGCGCGACAGAGTCGACTATAAGCGGATTATAGAGGGTGTAGAACGTATAGCAGATGGTGACTTGAATTATAAAGTGGACGAGGAGGGAATGCAGCTGGATAATAAGCGTCTCGCTGTTGCAACAAACCGGGTTGGTAATGGACTGGCTGCGGCTGTGGAGAAGAGCATTAAGGACGAGCGCATGAAGACGGATTTAATTACGAATGTTTCACATGATATCAAGACGCCATTGACCTCGATTATCAACTATGTCGATTTGCTGAAGCGGGAGAAGATTGAAGATGAAAAGATTCGTTCTTACATTGATGTGCTGGACAGTAAATCGCAGAGACTGAAAAATCTGACGGACGACCTCGTAGAGGCCTCGAAGCTGAGCTCAGGAAATATTGTTCTTACCATGCAGGAGATTAATCTCGTAGAGCTGGTTAATCAGGCAAATGGTGAGTTTACGGAGAAATTTGCATCGAAGAATCTGACGATTATTCCGACGCTGCCGGCAAATCCGGTGATGATTGAGGCAGACGGACGAAGACTCTGGCGTGTATTGGAAAATCTGTATAATAATGTATCAAAATATGCCATGGAAAATACGCGCGTCTATGTGACTGTGGTTCCGGAGGATGGCAGGGTGTCCTTCATAATGAAAAATATTTCTGCCAATCCTCTGAATATCAATGCAGATGAGCTGACGGAGCGTTTTATTCGCGGAGATGTATCCAGAAGCACGGAGGGCAGCGGTCTGGGGCTTTCAATAGCAAGGAGCCTGACAGAGCTGATGAATGGAAGCTTTGAGATATATCTGGATGGGGACTTGTTCCGCGTGACGGTGACGTTTCTGGTGAAATAAATGACTTGCAATCTACTCCCAGAACCGATATAATGATAAGAACGAATATTTATGCGTCAGAGGAGGAAGAAGAATGGTTACATTAGCAAAAGGCGGAGCCTATCTGTTGAATGGCAACGAGGTAGTAGAAGTATCTGAAAACAGTGAAGCTTTGCTGAAGCAGAAGCTGGGAGATGCTTATCTGTCTAAAGAAGAAGCAGCGAAAAATACAATGGCATACGGTATTCTGGAGAGTCACAATACCTCGGGAAATATGGACAAGCTGAAAATCAAGTTTGACCGTCTGACATCCCATGATATTACATTTGTCGGAATTATCCAGACAGCAAGAGCCAGCGGACTGGAGACATTTCCTGTACCATATGTACTGACAAACTGCCACAACAGCTTATGTGCAGTTGGTGGAACCATTAACGAGGATGACCATATGTTTGGCCTGTCCTGTGCCAAGCATTACGGCGGTATTTATGTACCACCTCATCAGGCAGTTATTCATCAGTTTGCAAGAGAAATGCTGGCAGGCGGCGGCAAGATGATATTAGGCTCCGACAGCCATACACGCTATGGTGCACTAGGTACTATGGCAGTAGGTGAGGGCGGACCGGAAATCGTAAAGCAGCTGCTGTCCCAGACCTATGATATCAATATGCCGGGTGTAGTGGGTGTGTACCTGACTGGCAAGCCGAGAAAGGGCGTAGGTCCTCAGGACGTGGCGCTGGCAATTATCGGTGAGGTATTTGCAAATGGTTATGTAAAAAATAAGGTAATGGAGTTTATCGGTGACGCTGTTGGTAATCTGAGCGTAGATTTCCGTATCGGCGTGGATGTTATGACAACTGAGACGACCTGCCTGTCCTCTATCTGGACAACCGATGATAAGGTAAAGGAATTCTATGAGATTCACGGCAGAAGTGAGGAATATGCAGAATTAAAGCCGGGTAAGGTAGCTTACTATGACGGTATGATTTATGTGGATCTGGATAAGGTTAAGCCAATGATTGCGATGCCGTTCCATCCAAGCAATACCTATACGATTGAAGAGCTGAATGCGAATCTGATGGATATTCTCGATGACGTAGAGAAGAAGGCGAAGATAAGCCTTGACAATAATAATATTGATTTCACCTTAAAGGACAAGGTGCATGACGGCAGACTCTATGTGGAGCAGGGTGTTATTGCAGGCTGTGCGGGCGGCGGCTTTGAGAATCTCTGTGCAGCAGCAGATATTTTAAGAGGAAAGAATATCGGTGCAGATGAGTTCTCCTTAAGTGTATATCCGGCGAGCCAGCCAATCTTCATGGAGCTGGTGAAGAACGGATGTATCGCTGATTTCATGGCAGCAGGTGCGACTGTGAGAACGGCATTCTGCGGACCGTGCTTCGGCGCAGGAGATGTTCCGGCAAACAAGGGACTGAGTATCCGTCACTCCACACGTAACTTCCCGAACCGTGAGGGCTCTAAGGTTACGAGCGGACAGATTGCTTCTGTTGCTCTGATGGATGCACGTTCTATCGCAGCAACTGCAGCTAATAAGGGATATCTGACAGCAGCAGATACCTTTGAGGGCGAGTTTACAAACCCGAAGTATTTCTTTGATAAGACAATTTATGATAATCGTGTATATAATGGTGTCGGCAAGCCTGACCCGTCTGTTCCGGTTAAATTCGGACCAAATATTAAGGACTGGCCGAAGATGTCACCGCTGACAGATAATATCCTCTTACAGGTTGTATCGGTTATCCATGATCCGGTAACGACTACGGACGAGCTGATTCCGTCCGGTGAGACATCTTCCTATCGTTCCAATCCTCTGGGACTGGCTGAATTTACTTTGTCCAGAAAGGACCCTGCTTATGTAGGCCGTGCAAAAGAGGTCAAGAAGGCTGAGGAGGCAAGAACAGCAGGAAAGAGTCCGGCAGAGGCGAATGAAGCTGTTAAGAAGGCATTTGAGGTGATTGCGAAAGCTTATCCGCAGGTTAAGGCAGAGCAGACAGAAATTGGAAGCACAATTTTCGCTGTGAAGCCGGGTGACGGTTCTGCGCGTGAGCAGGCAGCTTCCTGCCAGAGAGTACTTGGCGGTTTGGCAAATATTGCCAGAGAATATGCAACCAAGCGTTACCGTTCAAACCTCATTAACTGGGGTATGCTTCCGTTCATTCTTCCAGAGGGTGAGCTTCCTTTTGAGAACGGAGATTGCATCTTCGTGCCGGGAATTGCTGATGCGGTAAAGAATAAGGCTGCTTCTGTAAAGGCTTATGTCGTGAAGGATGAGCTGGCAGAATTTGAGATGGCGCTCGGCGATTTGACAGATGATGAGAGAGAGATTATCCTTAAGGGTTGTCTGATAAATTATAATAATAAGCAGATGAAGTAACACACAGTATGAATGATCAAAGGAGCAGGGTTCTCAGACGCCTGCTCCTTTGTATCTATTCATAGCAATATCGTATTCATCCTAAATCGCCTCAGAAAAGATCGGAATGTGTTCCAGTACGGAATAGAAATAGTTCGAGAGCATCTCCATCGATACGATACACAAGAAGCCAGTCCGGCTCTATGTGACATTCGTGAAAATCACGGTATTGTCCCGTAAGACAGTGGTCACGGTAACTGTCATCCAGTTTTTGCTGTAGAGCAAGTGTATTGACAACATCCCGCAGATGCTCTATTTTTAGCCCGCGTTTCTTAGCAAGTTTCAAATCTTTTTTAAATTGGTTAGAGGGTATGATTTCAAGCATCCGTAAGTACCTCATTCATCAGGTCATCAAAGGAGCTATACCGTTTATAGCTTTCAGGGTTTTTTTTCATTTCGTTATATTCGGCAAGAGCAGCTTTGGTTTCTGGATTTGGATTCGGACGTTTCACTTCAAATGGTATGCCGTCGTGGTTCACAGCGTTTTTAAGAAACATGGTAATGGCAGCGGACATATTAAGACCAAGATCATTAAACAGTGCTTCGGCAGCTTGTTTCAGTTCAGTATCTACACGAACATTAATATTAGTTGTTGCCATAGAATTCACTCCTTTCGTAGCTTTATTATATGCAGAAATGCAAACATTGTCAACACATAAGGGTAAAGGTGTTTTACAATGTTTGTATTTAACTTTCTAAACGCATGGCCTTCCTTCAGTCGTTTAGAAAGCCAGTGACGCTTAGCTTCAAATCTTGCTTTTTCTTATCTCGAATTCTTCTCCATATATATGCTCATTTCTAACAACATCATACTGGTATTCCGGGAAATCCTTGCGGATTGTAATTGTATTCAGGCAGTCAAAGCCTAACCGCCTGTACAGCCGAATAGCGGCTTCATTTCTCGCAGCCGCTTCTATGTACAAAGATACAGAATATGTTCGGACAATTTTTTCTATTAATGCAATCGCCTGAGTTCCGATTCCTTTTCTTTGATGCTCAGGAAGAACAAAAAAATCCTCCAGCCAGTCGATTTTCCCGCCTCTGTTTCCAAGATGAATAAATCCGACTTTTTCAGAAGCTGAGAGAATAAAATAAAATTTGTGACCTTCCGAAGTCCAGACAGTTAAATCCCTGGCGGCTTCTTCGTTCGATTGTTGATATTGATTATGTGCAAGCCAGAAACCTTTGATTAGTGATATGGCTTCCTTTCTTTCGGTTCTGTATTCCTGTAAAGTTATCATTTTTTATTCCTCCATAAGATTGTAAATTCATCGACTTGTTACTATGATTCATAGCTTAGCATATTCTGCTATAAAATACTACAATTTTCGAAGCATACCGGTTTGCAGGCTCAGAACATAAAAAAGAATGCCTAAAACTGCGCAAGAGGCAGTCTTGACAGCTCGTATACCGATTGGTATAATGAAATGTATCAAAGGGGGTATTTCATGGATAACCGTGAAGTGATTTTACAATGTGCGCTGGAGCTTTTTTACCGGCGCGGCTACGATGCTGCCGGGGTGCAGGAAATCGTAGAGATGGCGGGAATTACGAAGCCGACCATGTATTACTATTATAAGAGCAAGCTGGGACTTCTGGAAGCGCTGATAGAAGAGAAGGGTGAGCTGCTGCTGCATCGTATTCTCGAGGTGCAGAGCAAAAAACTGAGATTTGAGGAACAGCTGTATCAGCTGGCAAAAGTATATCTGGACTTTGGCAGAAGGGAGCATTACTTTTATTTTTTGATGCTGGGACTGATGTACTCGTCGACGGAGAGTGAGGCACATAAGGCGGCGATGCCGTTTATCTCCAGACAGTATGAACTGATAATTGACACCTTTGTGAGAGCCGGTGACTATCTGGGTAATATGAATGGCAGGCAGGAGCAGTTTGCAATAGGTTTTCTGGGAGTGATTAACTGTTATATGATGGTATATAACGAAAAGAGTACGGAAAATATGTTAAGTGATGAAAAGATTTATGCGGTGGTGCATCAGTTTCTGCATGGAATTTATTCATAGCAAGGGAAAAGGAGAGGATAAAGATGGGTTATTGGTACGAGGAAGCAGTGTTTTATCATATATATCCTCTGGGGCTTGTGGGAGCGCCGAGGGAGAATCATGGGGAAACGGGAGATGGTTTCGCAAAGCTGAAGCTGTGGGTTCCACATATGAAGGAAATGGGATTTACAGCGGTGTATATTGGGCCGCTGTTTGAGTCTTCGACACATGGGTATGATACAAAGGATTACCGGAAGGTGGATGTGCGTCTGGGGACAAATGATGATTTTAAGGAGTTCGTGTCCCTGTGTCACGAAGCAGGCATCAGAGTTGTGGTGGATGGAGTGTTCAATCATACCGGAAGAGAATTCTTTGCTTTTAAGGATATTCAGGCGAACCGCGAGAATTCGAGATATAAGGACTGGTATAAGGGAATTAATTTCTGGGGAAATACACATTACAATGACGGTTTTGGCTATGAGGCATGGAGAAACTGCTATGAGCTGGTGAATCTTAATCTCTGGAACCGCGAAGTGAAGGATTATTTGTTTGATGTGATTCGCTTCTGGATTGACGAATTTGACATTGACGGTATCCGTCTGGACTGCGCGGATTGCCTGGAGTTTGATTTTATGAAGGAAATGCGCAGTATCACGACCCAGAAGAAGCCGGATTTCTGGCTGATGGGTGAGGTGATTCACGGAGATTATTCGCGCTGGGCAAATGATGTAATGCTTCATTCTGTGACGAATTATGAGCTTCATAAGGGACTGTATTCCGGTCATAATGATTATAATTATTTTGAAATCGCGCATACGGTGCGCAGGCTGTCAGATGATAATGGCGGTATCTGCAGAGGCAGGAAGCTATATAACTTTACCGACAACCATGATGTAGACCGCCTTATGAGTAAGCTGACGAGAAAAGAGGATTACTATCCGGTGCAGATGCTTTTGTATACATTACCGGGTATACCGTCTGTTTATTACGGCTCGGAGTGGGGAATGGAGGGCCGCAAGGCCGGCAGTGATGACAGTCCGCTGCGTCCGCAGATAGACATTATGAAGAAGGCGGAGTTGGATAATGAATATTCTGCCTATATCGCAAAGCTGGGACAGCTTCATAAGGAAAACCAGGAGATTTCTTATGGACGTTATAAAGAGCTGCTGTTAAAAAACCGCCAGTATGTATTTGGAAGATATCTGGACAACAGTATGGTGCTGGTAGCGGTGAATAATGATGATGAACCGGCGGTGGTGGAGACAGTCTGCGGTTTTGCAGGCAGCAGAGCAAAGGATTTGTTTACAGAGGAAGCGGTACCTGTAGAGGATGGCGGAAGAATTCGGCTCACACTTCCAGCACACAGAGGTACGATGATTCGGATAGAAAAATAGTAAATAAGGAGATGGAATGCATGGAAACAGGATTTATCACAGAGGTGGATCGCTATCTGTTTGGTCAGGGAACGCATTATGAGATTTACAAAAAGCTGGGTGCCCATATAACAGAGTATGAGGGAGAGAAGGGCGTATATTTTGCTGTGTGGGCACCAAGGGCGAAGAATGTCAGTGTAGTAGGTAATTTTAACGGCTGGGTGGGCTATAACCACAATATGACGAAGCTGGGGGATTCCGGCATCTTTGAGCTGTTCGTGCCGGGAATAGGTGAAGGAGAGCTGTATAAATATGCCATCGTAACACCGTCCGGTGAAACAATTATGAAGGCTGATCCATATGCGAATTATTCTGAGCTAAGACCGAATACGGCTTCTGTTGTCACGGATATTACAGGATTTAAGTGGACGGATAAAAAGTGGGTGCACCATTCTAATCCGATGGCAATCTACGAGGTACATATCGGTTCCTGGAAGAAGACAGAGGATCTGGAAAACGGTGGTTTCTATAATTATGTGGAGATGGCACATGAGCTTGGTGCCTATGTAAAGGAAATGGGTTATACACATGTAGAACTGATGGGTATCGCCGAGCATCCGTATGACGGTTCCTGGGGATATCAGGTGACAGGATACTATGCACCGACATCACGTTATGGAACGCCAAAGGAATTTATGTATTTTGTAAACTATATGCACAGTCTGGGAATCGGTGTTATCCTTGACTGGGTACCGGCTCATTTCCCGAGAGACAGTCATGGACTGGCTAATTTCGACGGTACCTGTGTCTATGAGTATGCAGACCCCAGAAAGGGCGAGCATCCTGATTGGGGAACGAAGATTTTTGATTATGGCAAGACCGAGGTGACAGATTTTCTGATTGCCAATGCGCTGTACTGGCTGAAGGAATATCATGTGGATGGTCTGCGTGTGGATGCGGTTGCTTCCATGCTGTATCTTGATTACGGCAAGACACCGGGCAACTGGGTGCCGAATATATACGGCGGGCATGAGAATCTGGAGGCAATTGAATTCTTCCGTCATTTGAATTCGGTTGTCGCAAAGCAGGTGCCGAATGCTATTGTGATAGCTGAGGAGTCTACGGCATGGCCGAAGGTGACACGGCCGGCGGAGGAGGGCGGACTGGGTTTCTCCTACAAATGGAACATGGGCTGGATGAATGATTTCCTGGAATATGTGAAGACAGACCCGTTATTTAAGAAATACAGCCATAACAAGATGACCTTCAGCATGACGTATGCATTCAGCGAGAACTACATTCTGGTATTGTCCCATGATGAGGTAGTTCATCTGAAATGCTCGATGCTGGAGAAGATGCCGGGATATTTCGCAGACAAATTTGAGAATCTTAAGACGGCGTATACATTTATGTTCGGGCATCCGGGCAGAAAGCTGTTATTCATGGGGCAGGAATTTGGACAACTGCGGGAATGGAGCGAGGAGCGTTCTCTCGATTGGTTTTTGCTGAAGGAAAAGGAGCATAAAAATCTGCAGGAGTATGTGAAGAGATTACTATACTTGTATACTTCGCATCCGGCCATGACCGGGCTTGATGAGAGCTGGGACGGCTTTGAGTGGATTAACTGCGAGGATGGAGACAGGAGTACATTCAGCTTCATCCGTAAAGACAAGACAGGTAAGAAGTGCCTGCTGTTTGTTATGAATTTTACACCGATGCTGAGAGAGCATTATCGTGTGGGAGTTCCGGGCAGGGCAGACTGCCGGGTGCTGCTGGACAGCTATAAGGACGGCTTTGAAAAGAATGAGAAGCGTATATACAGACCTGAAAAGCTGGAGTGTGACCGCCGCCCATATTCGATAGAATTTGATTTACAGCCGATGCAGTCATTAGTGATGGAATTTTCCATGCCGCAGAAATCCGTTAAAAAAGCAGCAACGGCGAAAGCTTCTGCGTCAAAAAAGAAGGCTTCCGCAGAGAAAAAGAAGCGTGCGCGTTAAGAAAACGGAAATTTCAGCCGAAATATGAGGTATAACATGTACAGCAGCGCTAAATGCGCGTGAGCTGTGTTGCCAATGTGACAGAAAGGCTGGAATCGGGTATGCAGATAAAGGCATCAAATGTGGCGGATGGATTGCTGGCAGCTTCTTTACAGAATACGAATGTGAAGCTGGAGGAAAAGACCGCCGAGGTAGAAAAAACCGGAAGAACCCGTCAGGGACATGACGGAGTTCAGAGAACGGGCGTAGAAAGATCAATTGTATTATATCAGGGAGAGACTGCTCCACAGGACGCGGTTACAAAGCGTGTGGCTGAGATTAAATCGAAGCTGGAGCAGCTTATTAATGGTGCTTCCGGGCTGGAGCTTCTGGGTATCCGGCAGGAGGGCTACAGCCTGAATGCAGCTGACGTAGAGAAGATAGAGACAGTTATTGACCAGATACAGGTGAAGCTGGCAGCATATTGTGATTCTTATCAGCCGTCTCTGCCGATAGACAGCGAGATGGCACAGGAAATACTTGGAGGCGGCGGACTGGCAGGAAAGGTTACAGATAAATTCAAACAGTACGGTGTGCCTGTTACTGAGGACAATCTGAGGGCAGCAGGTGATGCTGTTTCGAGAGCACAGGAGATAGAGACTCCTAACAGAAATCAAGCTGGCTATATGGCGGCAAACGGACTTGAGCCTAGTATTGAGAATGTCTACAGAGCGGAGCATATGCCGGTACAGAAGAATATAGAGAATCCGCTGTCAGATAAGGACTGGGAGCAGCTTAAGACGCAGGCGGAGAAGATTCTTGCGGATGCGGGTCTGGAAGTGACAGAAGATAATCTTGATACGGCGAGATGGATGATTGAACAGGGTATTCCGATGGATCAGGATATGCTGCGGGCATTTGACAGCATTCTCTCAATCGATGGTGAGATGAGCACAGATGAGATTGTTGATACAATAGCCCAGGCGATGGCGAAGGGAAAAGCTGCCCGTGATGCGCTGCTTACAGGAGAAGGCTACACACAGGAGCGTGTAAAAGAAGTATTTGCAAAGGCGTGGGAAGAGCTTTCTGCTGCACCGAAGGGTGAAAACGCTGAGCAGGATGCAGGTCAGAGCGAAACAGTGCAGGCAGCAGCAGAGGATTTGACCAGATACCGACGCCTCGAGGAAACCCGTCTGATGATGACAGTACAGGCAGGGTTGTCTCTTTTGAAGAAAGGAATAGAAATTGAAACACTGCCGTTAAGCGAATTGGTGGATGCACTTAAGGAGCAGGAGCAGAAATATTATAAGGCACTTTACAGATGTGATGGGCTGGAAGCATCATCGGAGAAGCTGGCTCAGTTGTCGGATGTAAGCCGTACCATAGAAGCATTGAAGGAAATGCCTTCGTATGTAGTCGGCATGATGGCGGTAAGTCAGAGAGTGCAGGAAGTGACTGTGGCGTTGACCTATGAGTCGGGTGCCCCGCTTAAGGCAGCACTGGATGCGGCGCATACCGCTTATGATGCGCTTATGACGGCGCCGGACAGGGAATACGGTGACAGCTTGTCCAAGGCATTCCAGAATATAGACGATATCCTGGAAGACATGGACAGAGAAACAACACCGGAGAATCGTC
This sequence comes from Lachnospiraceae bacterium, assembly GCA_017624115.1. Classification (GTDB taxonomy): domain Bacteria; phylum Bacillota; class Clostridia; order Lachnospirales; family Lachnospiraceae; genus RGIG8607. The sequence goes on along the minus strand of JAGANQ010000027.1, from coordinate 6,883 downwards.
GTGTGATTAAGATTCTGGCTTATAATCAGATGGAGCTTACCCGCCGTAATATGGACAGAGTGACAGAGCTTGACAGAGAGTATCAGTATCTTCTTAAGAACCTGACGCCGCGTGTTACGATGCATATGATAGAGAAACATATAAATCCGCTGGAAACAGAGATTCATGAGCTGAATAACCAGATTGAACAGATTAAGGAAGAAATCGGACCGGAGAAAGCGGAAACCTACAGCGAATTCCTGTGGAAGCTCGAGAAACAGACAGATTTGTCTAAGGAGGACAGAGATGCCTATATCGGCTTATACCGTCTGCTGAATCAGGTCGACAGAACCGGAGAAGCAGCAATCGGGGCACTGGTAAACCAGAACAGGGAGGTTACGCTGGAGAATCTTCTCTCAGCAGTGCGCTCAAGGAAAGCCAGAGGCATGAATGTTTCAGTGGATGATGATTTCGGTCTGCTGACTGATATGATTCCGAAGGGAACATCTATATCCGAGCAGCTTAAGGGCTTCATGGAGACGATGAACAGCGGCTCAGAGGAATATGCACAAGAGCAGAAGCAGCGGATGCAGGAGCTTTCAAAGGAAAGTGAAACGTTAAGGCTGCTGGCGCAGTCAGAGGAAGCGGCCAGCCTTGATAATCTGGAAGCATCACACAGGCTGGTATATGAGGAGGCTTCTTTCCTGCAGAGATTGCAGGAGCATGAAAAGAAGCAGGATAAGAGTCTTAAGGAGCGGATGGAAAATAAAGAAATGATGCAGGAAGGCTATGAAGAGCTTGAGAAGGAAGCCGAAGCGGCTGTGGCAGAAGCATTGGAGAATGCTGAGAATGGCAGGGCAGCGATAGAGGAACTGCGTCTTTTCCACCGCACGGTAATGCTGGCAGGAAGGCTGGCCTCTTTTGAGGATTATCATATGCCGGTAGAAATAGATGGAAAAACCTGTGCTGTACATGTAAAGCTGGTACATAAGCAGGGTGAATCGGGAAAGGCAGAGCTGTCGATGGAGCTTCCGTCTGCGGGCAGTCTGCGGGCAGAGTTTTATCTGGGGGAAGAAAGTCTGAATGTATTTGTCATGGCAGATTCCCGGGAGCTATCCGAAAAAATGCAGGCGGTTTCAGAAGAATTCAGCAGAATTGTGTCAGAGGGTGACTTCCCGGAGCTTAAGCTGAATTATTCGGAAGGAGATAAATTGCCGCCGGTACTGGATAACAGAACAGAGAACACGGCTGACACAGCAAAGCTGTATCAGATTACAAAAGAATTTATTTCAGCCGTTGTAAAAAATGTAAAATAATTAAAGCTTTGGCAGGAAATTGCCGATAAAAATATCAGGTAACGGGCAAAATACAGCGGCAGTTGGTAGGGAAACTGATAGGGCAAATGGATTTGCGTATGTCGCAGGATAAGGAAAAGAAAGGGATTATAGCATGAGAATTAATACAAACATATCGGCGCTTATAGCAAACAGCCATTTGAGGAGAAATGATTCTTACATGAGTGATACCATGGAGCGTCTTTCGTCAGGACTTAAACTGAACCGCTCGGCAGATGATTCTGCAGGTATGGCGATAGCCTCCAGAATGCGTACGCAGATAAAAGGACTGGATCAGGCGAATCATAATGCTTCTGACGGAGAGTCTCTGGTGCAGTCTGCAGAAGGTGCATTGAATGAAGTTGCAGCAATGCTGCAGAGAATGAGAGAACTGGCCGTGCAGGGTGCCAACGGTACAAACGGTGATGGTGAGCGTGAAGCGATTACACAGGAGATATCTGCACTACAGGATGAGATTGAGCGTATTGCCAGAGATACTGAGTTCAACGGCAAGCCATTGCTGGATGGAACGCAGGAGAGAAGACGTTATAATAACGTGGCAGGTACAGCCGTGACGGAGTTATCTGAGTATGTGGAAGCAGGAGATTATGCAATTAAGGTCACGGGGCTGGGTACGCAGGCGACAACTACAAAGACAGTTGCCGGCAATGACACAGATACGATAAAGGAGACAGGTATAATCCGTATCAATGGGTATGAGATTGTGGCAAAGGAAGGAGACACCGTTGCAGATGTAAAGTCAAAAATTGTTACCGCAGCAGACAAGATGAATATGACAGCAGAATTTGACACGGATGCAGGTGAGCTGACGCTGACAACCTATGAGTACGGAAGCTCAGCAAAGATTGTATCCAGTGCAAGTACAACGGAGCTGTGCAATCTGTTTGGATTTACATTAGGTGATGACATCGCGAGCGGTACAGACATGCAGGGTGAACTCATAAGAGAAACAAAGGGTGTCAGTGAGTTTAAAAATACAGCAGTTGTTACGTTTGATGGAAATAAAGCGATTATTAAGGATAATGGCGGCTTTGAGATGGAGTACACCTTGTATAAGGACGAGATGCGAGATGCTGATATTGCCAGCATAGAGAATGTCGGACTGACTATCGGTACAAAGGTAAAGGATCTCGGTATGATGACGCTTCATATCGGAGCGCGAGAGGGTCAGATTGTAGATGTAAATATTCCAAAGATAAGCCTGGAAAGTCTGGGAATTGATTTGATTAATACGAATACACAATATGGCTGTGGAAAAGCAATTACTGCACTGGACGGAGCGATTGATATGATTTCCTCTATTCGTTCCAGCCTTGGTGCTTACCAGAACCGTCTGGATTCCACCATCAGCAACCTCAGCGTGACATCGGAGAATATGACAGCAGCGATTTCGCGTATCGAGGATGCAGATATGGCGGCGGAAATGACGGAGTATACAAAATATCAGGTGTTAGCTCAGGCATCCACAGCGATGGTTGCCCAGGCGAATGAACGTCCACAGACAGTACTGCAGCTTCTCCAGTAGGCTGTTTTATGAGAAGGAAGGGCTGATATGACAAAGGAAGAGATTCAGGAGTTTAGCATGCGTATCACGCAGGGGAATAAATCTGCCCTGATTGTGACAACCTATGATATTATACTGAAATATCTGGCGGATGCACAGCAGGAATATGAACATGGGGATACAGATAAATTTGTATTTGACGTAAAAAAAGCGAATGAATTTCTGGCAGAGCTGATGCGGGCACTGGATTTGCAGTATCCGGTGGCGCTGCAATTGCTGCAGCTTTACCGTTATATACAGAAGATGCTGATGAAGGCTGTTTTTCAGAAAAAGCCGGACAGTCTTCAGGGGCCGGAGCAGATGCTTGCCAGCCTGAAGGAAGCGTTTGAAGAAGTGGCAAGGCAGGACAATAGCGTGGCTTTTGCTGGCGGTCAGGTATATGCAGGATTGACGTATGGAAAATCGAGCTTAAATGAAACATATGAACCAAATCCCGGATTCAGAGTATAAGGCTGAATCCGGTTTTGTATGAAAAAATCGCTGAGCGCTGGAGGTGAAGGTGTGAAACAGGTATATGATATGTTTAATGGAATTCTGGTAAAGCTGTTCCGGGACATTATGGATATTGAAGCCAGAGCTATCATAACAGAAGAGTTTAAAGATATTACCAACAATGATATGCACGTTATAGAAGCAATTGGTATACATGACAAAAAAAACATGTCTATGGTAGCGAAAGAATTATCTGTGACCATCGGTACTTTGACGATAGCGATTAACAGTCTGGTAAAAAAGGGCTATGTGGAGCGTGTAAGAAGTGAACAGGACAGGCGTGTGGTCTATATTTCACTGACGCCAAAGGGAGAGAAGGCATACCGGCATCACGAGGAATTTCATAAGAGAATGATTCTGGCAACGATCAACGGACTGTCGGAGGAGGAAACCAGAGTGCTGGTAAAGGCGCTATCGAATCTGAACCAGTTTTTCAATATCACAGCGGAAGGGAATGAAAGAAAAAAGTAAAGGGACTGTGACAGCCAGTATAGATGAAAACCGTGATAATTGCTGTTACAAGAAGCATTTATCTGCTATATTTGAAAATATGCAAACTTCCTATAATAGCAATTATCACGGTTTTTGAGTGCTTAGGCTGTCTAATGCGTTTCTTTGTAGGTGCGTGTGATGTAGCGGGAAAGAATATCAAACGGTGCAGGTCCGAGTGTGAGCACGGTATCGTGGAATTCTTTCAGCGTAAATTCATCGCCGTATAATTTTTCTGCCTGTTCTCTAAGCTCAATAAATTCCAGGTAGCCGATAAAATAACTCAGATAATTGGCAGGATCCTCTACCATAGCCTGAAATACTTCTTCAGCAACGGATTTGTCATCATATCCAAACTGTGACAGATAGGAATATACTTCATCTGCATCCCAGCCATCATAATTTACACATAAATCAATATAGGCATGTAATGCGAGTGAAGCTCCGGCATCAAGAGCATACAGTTCGGCAATATCCTCATCGAGTCCGGAAATGCCATAGGAATAATATTCCACATAGGTTGCCCAGCCTTCGGTATAGCCGGGGCAACTAAACAGATTGCGCACCAGCGGAAGATTTCTGGAGCTGGTATATACGGTCTGATACAGATGTCCGGGATACCCCTCATGTGCCATGGTAGGGTAGATATCAGCCGACATATAAAGTGGATTAATGTAAATAATGTTATTTTCAATATCATCTATTGGAGGAGTAAGATAAAATGCCGGACTGGAGGATTTCTGCATGGATTCGTGAATCTGCTTTATAGTGTAGGTGACATTGGGGGCCTCTGGAAAATCATTACTCACTTTGCTGATTAAATCTTCCATAATTTCTTCCGGGTCGGTCAGAGTAAAACAAGAGGAGGCAAATGCACTTAAAAGCTCCGGGTTCTCCTTACTTAAAACAGTTATTTGGGTCAGTGCATCCATGATGAAGTCATTTACATTTCCCATAAGCTGCTTTACGCTTTTTGAGGAACCGGTTTTGCTTCTGACAAGGTACTCATAGTAGGAATCACCCTCCGGCAGATAGCAGAGTCCGCCGGGATTCCGTCCGGTACCCTTTAATTCCGTCAGAGCGTCAATAAGCTTCTGATAGGCAGGAATAATGGATTCAGTGACAATCTTATCATGCTGCTCTTTATACTGTCGGCGCGCTTCATCCGTTAAATCAGGAAATGCATCAATCTTGTCATTGAAAACCGCAAGCATATAATTGTCAGAAGGAGAAGCGATAAAATTCTGCATCTGAGTAACAATATCATCCACGGCAAAGTCAGCCATAAAAAGACCTGCGGCAGATTTTGTGCGCTCGAATTCAATCAATGTGTCAAAGATATCGTCTATCTGTGAGGCAAGCTCAAGATAGTCGGAAATGTCTTTTTCTGTGCGGAAGGTATATTCCGCAAGCAGAACCGGTAGCTGAGCCTGATAACCGATGGCAGGACTTAAAACCTCATCATACAGGTAGAGATCTGACGCGCTCAGCTCTGTTTCTATGTAATCATCCAGAATATCGTATGTAAGCTGCTGCTCAAAGGAAAGTGTGCCATCATCAAATGCGCGCAGCTCCTTTTGCAGGGTAAGAAGCTCTTCCGTATAATTTTCAAGGTCTTCCATAGTGAAATCCCCGAGAGAAACAGGATAGTCTTCGATGCCGTAATCCTTCGGATAGGCCAGTGTGTAGTGAAGATTAATGGTATTGGTACAGACTTCTTCTAAAAAGAGCTCTTCAGTGAAGGTATCAAAATCGGTTTTGGCAGATTTCTGGCTGCAGCCGGAGAGCAGGAAGCAAAGAGAAATACACAGAATAAGAAGCCTGTAAAAAAGTTTGTTATATGGTTTCATTTGAACTCCCTTCTGTCCCTGAGCTTTGTCAAAGACATTCATGCAGCTGTGCCGTCAAGGCGACAGTTCCTTTTTTATTATACCATTATTATGTGCAAAAAAGAAAGATAGAACAATCATGCAAAAATCCCGCAAACAACCTGAATTGAAATGTTTGCGGGATTTCTGGAATATTTAAAGAAATCAATATAAATTTATCAGTGATTATACAATACCCTGAGCCTTCATAGCAGTAGCAACCTTTTCGAAGCCTGCAATATTTGCACCGGCTACATAGTTGCCTTCCTTACCGTAACGCTTTGCAGCGTCATCAAGGTTATGGAAGATGTTAACCATGATACTTTGTAATTTGCTGTCAACCTCTTCGAAGGTCCAGCTCAGACGCTCGCTGTTCTGGCTCATTTCCAGAGCGGAGGTAGCAACACCACCGGCATTGGAAGCCTTACCTGGGCAGAACAGGATGCCGTTATTCTGGAAGTACTCTGTAGCCTCAAGAGTAGTAGGCATATTAGCACCCTCAGCTACTGCGAAGCAGCCATTTGCAACTAATGTCTTAGCGTCTTCAAGGTTCAGCTCGTTCTGAGTAGCACATGGAAGAGCGATGTCAACCTTTACAGACCACTGATTTGTTCCCTCAGTTGCCTTGTCATGGTACTGTGCACTTGGTCTTGCAGCTGCATACTCTGTCAGTCTGGCTCTCTTAACTTCCTTAACTTCCTTAAGAAGTGCTACGTCGATTCCTTCCGGATCATAAATCCAGCCTGTGGAATCAGAACATGTAACAGGCTTTGCACCTAACTGCTGAGCCTTCTGAATAGCGTATGTAGCAACGTTACCGGAACCGGATACAGCGATGGTCTTGCCCTTGATATCCTTGCCGTTGCACTTTAACATTTCTTCTGTCAGATATAATAAACCATAACCGGGAGCTTCTGTTCTGGCTAAAGAACCACCATAGGTTAAGCCCTTACCGGTAAGCACGCCTTCATATAAATTACGGATTCTCTTGTACTGTCCATACATATAACCGATTTCTCTTCCGCCAACACCGATATCACCGGCTGGAACGTCAGTATCAGCACCGATGTGCTTGAAAAGCTCTGTCATAAAGCTCTGGCAGAACGCCATGATTTCGCGGTCAGATTTGCCCTTAG
>JAGANQ010000026.1 GCA_017624115.1 Lachnospiraceae bacterium | reverse complement strand
ATGCAGTAGAGGTCTTTTTAAAGACGATAAAGGTTTTGAAGGCAGGCAGTCCGATAACTGTTATCGGAGATGCGATTCAGGAGGTAAACCGGGAGGTATATGCGAAGTCAAAAACCTCACCGGATTATGAAGGAATGGGAACAACGTTTGTAGTGGCAGTATTCAGCCAGGGTGCGTTGTATGTAGCCAATGTAGGAGACAGCAGGCTTTATGTAATCGGCGATACCATTCGCCAGATTACAAGAGACCACTCTCTTGTGGAAGAAATGGTTTCCATGGGAGAGCTGGATAAGAAGGCTGCCCAGAACCATGAAAAGAAGAATATTATTACCCGTGCAATCGGAGTGAGTGATAAGGTGATGGCAGATTTTTTTGAAGTAGAGCTGTCGGAAAAAGAATCCGTGCTGTTATGCTCAGACGGGCTTACAAATATGATGGAGGAAGCAGATATTTTTCATATTGTAAACCATAAAAAGGAAAACACGAAGGAAAAAGTTCTTCATTTGATAGAACTGGCAAATAAAAACGGCGGAAGAGATAATATTTCAGCAATTCTCATTGAGCCGGATGAATTTGAGGTGCAGGCATGTTAAAGAATGGAACAGTTTTAAGCGACAGATATGAGATACTGGGTAAAGTCGGCTCTGGTGGAATGTCAGATGTATATAAGGCGAAATGCCACAAGCTGAACCGTTATGTGGCTATCAAGGTATTAAAGGCAGAGTACAGTGAGGATAAGAATTTTGTGTCCAAGTTCCGTGCAGAGGCGCAGGCGGCTGCAGGCTTAAGCCACCCGAATATTGTAAATATCTATGATGTTGGCGAGGATAACGGACTTTATTATATTGTAATGGAGCTGGTGGAGGGCATCACCTTAAAGACCTACATAGAGAAAAAGGGTCGGCTCGATGTCAAGGAAGCAGTCAGCATTGCCATCCAGGTAGCCCAGGGAATCCAGACTGCGCACAGCCACCATATTATTCACCGTGATATCAAGCCGCAGAATATTATTATCTCCAAGGAGGGTAAGGTAAAGGTAACTGATTTTGGTATTGCGAGGGCATCCTCTGCCCAGACTATCAATTCTAATGCCATGGGTTCCGTGCATTACATTTCACCGGAGCAGGCAAGAGGAAGCTACAGTGATGAGAGAAGCGATATCTATTCGCTGGGTATTTCCCTGTATGAGATGATTACCGGATCTGTACCGTTTGAGGGTGATACGACGGTGGCGGTGGCATTACAGCATATTCAGGGAGAGATTCCTTCACCGAGAGATATTGTTCCGAATCTTCCTGTCAGTGTGGAGAAAATTATTTATAAGTGTACACAGAAAAAGCCGGAACGCAGGTATGCGAAGGCCTCCGAGCTGATTGTAGATCTGAAGCGTTCGCTGGTAACACCGAATGATGATTTTGTGGAGCTTACAAGCAATGCAAGTGCGGTGGCACCGACAGTTTCCCTTACGCAGGAAGAGGTTACTATTTTAAAAAACAGCAATAAACCAGAGAATAAATCGGTAAAGAAGGAGTATGACAGGAAATTTTACGAGGAAGAGGATGATACGGAGGAGCATGTTAATCCGAAGGTAGAGAGGATTATGACGGTACTGACAGTAGTTGCAGCCGTACTGATTGTCTGTCTGCTGATATTTATTGTGGTAAAGATGATGCCGAAGCCGAACGGAACTAATAATCCGGTTAATCCGACAACAACGGAAGCACCAACGACCACTGGTGCAGGAGAACAGTCCACCACCAGAAATGAGGTGAGTGGTGTTCCGATGCCAAATGTCATCAACATCAGCGAAAATGATGCTATGATAGCTTTAAATCAGGTGAATCTGGGTATCGGCGAGCGTACCTATGAAAATTCAAATGAGATAGAGAAAGGAAAGGTCATTCGTGCTGAGTATGAAGCAGGTAAGATTATTCCGAGAAATACGTCCGTGAAGCTGGTTATCAGCTCCGGACCGGAGAAATTTGCGATGCCGGATGTGACGAACCGATCTGAGCAGGAGGCTGCGGAGATACTGAAGAGCTATAATATCAATTATACAACAGAGTACTCTTACAGTGATGAGATAGAACAGGGGAAGGTAGTCAGCACCTCGCCGGCTTCAGGAACCATGGTGGCGCAGGAGGATATTATCACATTGTACTTAAGCCAGGGACCGGAGTTCAAGGATGTGGTAATGCCGTCGCTTAAGGGCATGACACTGGAGGAGGCAAAGCTTGAAATTGAGAAGAATGCACTGATTGTCGGTGAAGTGACAGAGGATGCTTCTGCTGCGGGAACATCGGGTACTATAGTAAATCAGAGTGTGGCAGAGGGAGAGACAGTAAAGGCAGGAACTAAGATAGACCTGACAGTTGTGCCGGAGAGAGTTGCTCTGATTGGAAGTGTGACGATAAGCAAACAGCAGGTAAGTAGCTATATTTCGAATGATGGTAAGAGCTTCGTGAGAACGAATGCTCCGGGTCCGGCATCTGCCAATGTGGAGCGTTATGCAGAGGCAGTTATGAAGCTTGAGCTGGTACAGGTGACAGAGGACGGAAAAACGATTTCCAGAGTGGTAGGTAATTTTACAGTGACACCGGAGAGCTTCCCGTTCACTGTATCTGACATCCAGGGAGAACCGGGACTGACGGAGGGAAGCATCGTTGTTACATTGAGCTTTGGCGGCAACGATTATTCCTGTGGAAGCTGCCTGGTTGATTTTCAATAGGGAAAAATATGCAGGGGAAAATTGTAAAAGGAATTGCCGGCTTTTACTATGTGCATGTAGTAGAGCATGGAACTTATGAATGCAAAGCGAAGGGGAGCTTTCGCAACCAGAAGATAAAGCCTCTGGTAGGTGACAATGCGGAAATTGATGTGTTGGATGAGAAGGAAAAGCTTGGTAATATTACCAGGCTTTTTCCCAGAAAAAATGAACTGATACGTCCGAGTGTCGCCAATATTGATCAGGCACTTATCGTTTTTGCTGCGATGAATCCGGAACCAAATTTTAATCTTCTGGACAGATTTCTCATTACGATGGAAAAACAGCAGGTGGATACGATTATCTGCTTTAACAAGACAGATCTGATGTGTGAAGAACAGCTTATCCAGCTTAAGAAATCATATACAATCTGTCGTTATCCCATCCTCTATATCAGTAATGAGACAGGTGAAGGAATCGAAAAAATCAGGGAGCTTCTGCAGGGAAAGACAACTGCACTTGCTGGACCGTCCGGTGTGGGAAAGTCTTCGCTGCTCAATCTTTTAAAGCCGGACGCCAATATGGAGACAGGCAGTATCAGCGAAAAGATTAAAAGGGGAAAGCACACAACGCGTCATTCGGAGCTGTTCCATCTGGAGGGTGGAACCTATATCATGGATACACCGGGCTTTACCTCGCTTTATGTGAATGATTTTGACAAAAATGAGCTTAAGGATTATTTTGTTGAGTTCAGAGAGCATGAGGGAACGTGCAGATTTACCGGCTGTGTGCACATCAATGAGCCGGACTGCAAGGTGAAGGAGGCTCTTGCGGATGGAAAAATCAGTAAAATACGTTATGATAATTATGTGGATTTGTACAATGAGATAAAAGAAGGCAGACGAAGGTAGGCAGAGAGCTGCTTTTGAAGATGAGAAAGGTGAGATGATTATGTTAAAACTTGCACCATCTATACTGGCGGCGGATTTTTCAAAGCTGGGAGAGGAAATTAAGACTGTGGCAGATGCCGGGGCACATTATATTCATATCGATGTGATGGATGGGGATTTTGTTCCAAGTATTTCCTTTGGCATGCCGGTTATAGAGTCGATAAGGAAGGTGACAACTGCAGAATTCGATGTGCATCTGATGGTACGTGAGCCGGTGAGATATATTGCTGATTTTGTCAATGCCGGAGCAGATATGATTACAGTGCATGCGGAGGCCTGCACGCATCTGGACAGCACGCTGATGAAGATTAAAGCTTATGATAAGAAAGCAGGAATTGTATTGAATCCGGCAACACCACTGTCTGTACTGGAATATGAGCTGGAAAAGGTGGACATGGTGCTTTTGATGACCGTAAATCCGGGCTTTGGAGGGCAGAAATATATCCCACAGATGACCAGAAAGGTGTCAGAGCTTCGCCGTATGATTGAAAATAAAAGTCTGAAGGTGGATATCGAGGTGGATGGCGGTATCGGGCTTTCCAACATTCGTGAGGTGATTGATGCCGGGGCAAATGTATTTGTTGCCGGTTCCAGTGTGTTCCGTGGAGACGCAGAGAAAAATGTAAAGGAGTTTCTGCGTGTATTTGAGGAATATGAGCATGAATAATAGCAGAACGTTGATTATTTCAGGGGGCAGAACAGATAAGGATTTTGCCCTTTCTTTTTTGTCTGACAGACAGTATGAGCGGATTATTGCTGTGGATGGAGGGCTGCGGGTGCTTCGTGAGCTGAAGCTTATGCCGACAGATATTGTAGGTGACTTTGATACGGTGGAGCCTGAGCTTCTGGCTTTGTATGAAAACAATGAGAATATCGTGATACGCAGGTTTAACCCTCAGAAGGATGATACCGACAGTGAGATAGCAGTAAATATGGCGATAGATTATGGCAGCAGCCGGATTGATATACTGGGAGCCAGCGGCAGCCGCCTGGATCACACGCTTGGAAATATCCGGCTTCTGGGACTGATACACCAGTCGGGAAAGAACAGTTTTTTCCGGGAGGCGTATATCTATGATCGGAATAACCGGGTACGCCTGATAGAAAAGGAATGTGTCATAAAGAAGGAAGAAGCCTATGGAACATATATATCCCTCCTACCGTTTACTCAGACAGTGACAGGGATTACACTGGAGGGCTTTAAATATCCATTGCATCATCATACTATGGATATTTTCAGGGCGCCGACACTGGGCATCAGCAATGAGCTTACAGCATCGGAGGGAAAAATTACCTGCCGCGAGGGTGTGCTTCTTGTAATCGAATCCAAAGACTGAAATCTGTGATGAAAAAGGTTTGTAAGATGAAATCTGGTATGGTATTATATGAGTAGAAGTTTTTAATCATACGACAAGAGAAGGAGTGGATAAAAATGCAGAATGATATAAGAGCAGAGCTGATTAAGCAGTTTCCGGCAGAGGTTGTAGAAATAATGGATGCAGTGGGCACTACCTGTTATATCTGTCCTACCTGTAAGCGTGTGGTAGCTTTGAAAAATGACAAATGCGAAAGCTGCGGTCAGGTGCTGAGCTGGAGCTATATCCGTCAGTCAGAAGCGGCAAAGGGAATGCGCACGGCAACGCTTAAGTTTGAGGTGGCATCTGATTTTGTACAGGGAGATTGCAGAAAATGTCCGCTTTCTTATATTGCAAAGGAAAATAACGAGAGTGTTTATCAATGCCCTCTGAAAATGAGAACGAACTGCAAGCTGGAGATTTTTTAAAATGAAGTGTAAAAACTGCGGAGCCAGAATAAGAATCAGTGACCTCAGATGTCCGTATTGTTCTTATATGAATGAGCAGGCTGCTGACAGAAACTATATGGGCAGGCTGCAGGAGCTTCATACAGGCATGGAGATGCTTTCAGAACAGCCGAAAAAGACATTAAAGCGGGAAGCAGTCACAATGATACTGATTACAATGGTGGGAATCGTGATTGCCATAGCATATGGTTGCCTGTGGGATTATTTTACCAGGGGAAGCTCCGCCCTGGAAACGGAACAGATGGATAAAAAGGCACAGAAGCAGATTGCCTGGAAGGATGAATATTTTCCGCTGTTGGACAGTCTCTATGAAGAAGAAAATTACCAGGGAATCTGGGAGCTTTATAGGGACAGGTATGACCTCTCAGAAGAGTATTTTTATAAATGGGAACATATAGAGCTTATCTATGCAATGGAGCAGTACGCGTATGTGAAAGAGCTGGAACAGCATATTTCGGAGGGAAAAACGATAGATGTGTATGATGTGGCGCATGCACTGGAGAGTGGTCTTAAGCTTCTGTATGAGTATGGAGAAGATATTCACAACAGTGGTCTTAAGATGGCGAAGAAGGATGCAGAGACAGTAGTAGCCATGGGAGAGGATGCAGAGAGGATTTTTGAGAGCTGCCTTGGTATCCGGCGCGAAGAGACAAAGGATTTGTATCTCTCATTTTGTGATAATAATTATTTCTCCTATACCAGCTGCCGCGAATATGCAGAGAAACTACATGAGGAGCTGTTTGCAGGGCGAAAGGAGGCGGAGTAGATGGAATGTAAATCCTGTGGTTCGCCTCTTATGATGGAGGATGAGTACTGCCCGTTCTGCGGAGCAAAAAATGAATCAGCAGCCAGACATATCGAGGATATGCGCCACTATAACAGGGAGTTTACCCGGACGCAGCAGAAGGTTTTAAAGGAGAGTAAATGGTACTCCCGTTATCTGGCAGTGATGCTTGCAATAGTGCTGGCAGCAGTCGCCAATGTGGCGGTGATTGTCATTGCGCAGGAGGCTTATACCATCCAGCATTATGTGAACAAATGGTATCATCAGAGTCATAGGGAAGAAACAATGGCGATGCTCAGAGAATGGGAAGAGAACGGCGATTATGCAAGGATAAAGATGTACTATGACAAAACTGGTTTTGCAGGTCTTAAGGATGCAGAGGAATTTATACCGGTCATTACCGCCTATGGTGATATGGAGAATCTCAGGGCATATATGGTACAAATCAGTCTGAAAGCTGTGACAGACAGCAGACGTAAGTATGATTATGATGATGGTTATGAGTTTGAATGGGCAGCGGACTGTATAACGAACCTGTATAAGACGTTTTCGCATGAGAATTATAAATGGTATGAGCGTGCCTATGAAGGAATTCATCTCGAAAATCTGGAAGAGATGGCGGATACAGTGGGTATGTGGCTGAAGACTTATTTTTACTTTACCGATGAGGATATCGAAATGCTTCCCGGAATGCAGAAGTATGAAGTTTTATCTCTGATAGACAGGAGGAGCTCTGAGCATGAATAAAGGAAAGGATATCGGGAAGATACTTCTGTATGGTGTATTGACGGTGCTGCTGCTTTTGCTGGCGAAGAACAGTATTGAACTGGCGGCAAGTGCACGTTATATCATAAGACCTTACAATATGATACCGCAGCAGCTTTATGAGCTGGAATACAGTATCGAGGACGGAAACTTCCAGTCACTGATAAAAGGTGCAGAACGCAATGCTGTGCTTGAGGAGCAGCCTCTTTCCGATACAACGCAGCAGGAAGCTCTGGCGGGCTATATCATCGCAGCGTTTGATTACCGTGCGGCACTGGAAAATGACAGACTGCAGGAGGCGGCAGAGTATTATGCGCATATGCAGGAAAAACTGGAAAAAATCGACAGCTATCATCTGCTGAAGGTTGTAGATGAAGTAAATAGAGTATATGAAATAGAATGAGTTAAAAAGGTCATGCAGGATTAAAACGCATGACCTTCTTTAACTTCGTCATTATAGGAAAATCTTTATACATTAAAACGGAACAGAATCACATCTCCGTCTTTCACAACATAATCCTTACCCTCTAATCCGACCAGACCCTTGTCTTTGGCAGCAGAGTAGGAGCCGCAGTCCAGTAAGTCCTGATAATTGACTACCTCGGCACGGATAAATCCACGCTCGAAATCACTGTGAATCTTACCGGCAGCCTGTGGAGCTTTCGTACCATTCTTGATAGTCCAAGCACGTGTTTCCTGCTTGCCTGCTGTCAGATAACTGATTAAGCCAAGCAGACGGTAGCTTGCGGCAATCAGCTTGTCCAGACCGGATTCGGATAAGCCCAGGTCTTCAAGGAACATAGCCTTCTCGTCATCATCCAGCTCGGCGATTTCCTGCTCAATCTGTGCACAGATAACGAATACTTCACTGCCTTCTTTGGCGGCAAAGGAACGGACATCTGCCACATAGGAATTGGAAACTCCGTCATCAGCCAGATCCTCTTCCTTTACGTTGGCAGCAAAGATAACCGGCTTAGCGGTAAGAAGATTATAGCTCTGCAGCCATGCCTGCTCGTCCTCATCCTCAGTAACGTAGCTTTTTGCCAGCTTGCCCTCTTCCAGATGAGCTTTGATATTGTTCAGTAAATCCAGCTCCTTGGCGAGCGTCTTATCATTTCTGGCACCCCTGGAGGTTTTTGCGATGCGGCGTTCCAGAATTTCGATATCAGAAAAGATTAATTCCAGATTGATAGTTTCAATGTCTCTTAACGGGTTGACGCTTCCGTCTACATGAATCACATTTGAATCTTCAAAGCAGCGTACCACATGGACGATGGCATCTACTTCACGGATATTGGAAAGAAACTGGTTTCCAAGACCCTCGCCCTTGGAAGCACCCTTAACCAGACCGGCGATATCCACGAACTCAATAACAGCCGGAGTAATCTTATCTGAATCATATAAGTCAGCCAGAAGCTGAAGACGGCGGTCAGGAACAGCCACAACACCAATATTCGGATCAATGGTGCAGAATGGGTAGTTTGCTGACTCTGCGCCGGCTTTTGTTAAAGAATTAAATAATGTACTTTTTCCTACATTTGGTAAACCTACGATTCCTAATTTCATTTTTCTATATCCTCCTGAATTTTCCTTTATTTTCAAACTTTATCAGATTACTTTACACTTTACACTTTACACATTTTTTGCCCCTCCATGAAAAGGCAGAAGCCATAATATGGCACACAGATAAGAGTATACCACATTGCAGCTTCTTTGTCCTCAAATATTTTTACTTTTATTTAATTTGTTGTAATAGTTCAGCCATGCGGGAATAACAGAAATGTCTGTGCTTTAGTATTGACAAAACAAAGGTAATATGTTACATATAAAGGTAATATATTACATAAGGAGTGATGCTATGGATTATAATTCAATGGTTCAAAATTCCAAAGTGGAGTTTGGGCAGATGCCGCCGGGCACGTTTTTGATAGGACTTCTTAGTACGTTTGAAAATAGATTTCAGACAGTTGCAGATTCCTTTTTTGAGGAAATTACATGGAAACAGTTCTTCGCAATCATATGTATCAATTTATGCAGGGAGAGTCCTACAATCAACGAATTATCGGAGATAATGGAGAGCTCTCATCAGAATGTAAAGCAGCTTCTGATTAAGCTGGAGAAAAAGGGATTTATTGAAATGATTGCTGATGACAGGGATCGAAGGAAGCAGAGAATTTTTACAACAAAGAAGTGCGCTGATTTTTGCAAGAGAAATGAAAAGGAAAGTCAGATACAAATGAATCAAATGTTTGAAGATATATCAGAAGAACAGATAATTACAACAATACAGACTATTTTACAAATGGAAAGGAACTTGAATAGATAATGAAGACAATAATCGTATATTCATCACAAACTGGTTTTACCAAAAGATATGCTGACTGGTTAGCAGAGAAGCTGCGAGCAGATGTTATGACTTTAGCTGAGGCAAAAAAACAGGATAATAAATATTTTGATGATGCCGATGGAATTATTTACGGCGGATGGGCTATGGGAGGAAAAATAGTAAACAGTGAATGGTTCAAAGAAAGGATTCCTGCCTGGAAAGGAAAGAAACTGGTTCTTTTCTGTGTAGGTGCAAGTCCTAACGGAATGCCGGAGGTGGAAGAAGCACTTCATAATGCGCTGACGGATGAAGAAAGAAAATATGCAAAAGCATTTTACTGCCAGGGTGGAATCTCTTATGAAAAGATGAAGCTGCCTTCTAAATTGGCTATGAAAGCATTTGCAGCTATGGTAAGAAAGAAAAAGGATGCAACTGAACAGGAAAAGGATATGGGAGAGATGATTTCACATTCTTATGATATTTCTGACCAGAAGTTTCTGATTCCGATTGTTGAATATGTACGGGAGGAGACAGCATAGATTTTTGTATCTATCGCTGCGTGGGAAAGAAAAACTGTCCATTGATTTTCGGAGAAAGGCATACTATAATAGTAAACAGGTATGTTTGCTGTGCAGGCATCAGGATAAAAAGAAAAGAGGAGAAAGCAATGCTTTGTGGTTATAGTATCGCATTCCCGAATCTGGGAATAGAGATTGAACATCTGGGTAAAACATTTTCTATTTTTAATTTTTCCATCGCTTATTATGGTGTGATTATTGGTATCGGAATTATCGCGGGAATCTATATGGCTGTGCGTGAAGCAAAGCTTACAGGCCAGAATGTAGATGACTATTATGATTTTGCATTGTATGCCGTTATTTTTTCGATTATCGGTGCCAGAATTTACTATGTCATTTTTGAGTGGGAGCAGTATAAGAATAATCTGCTTTCGATATTTAATCTGCGTGCAGGCGGACTTGCCATATACGGAGCAGTGATAGCAGCAGTGCTTACGCTGGTGGTATATTCGAAACGAAAGAAGCTGTCTATGGGACTGATGATGGATACCGGCTGTCTGGGATTGATTCTGGGTCAGATAATTGGGCGCTGGGGCAATTTTGTGAACCGTGAGGCATTTGGAGGCTATACAGACGGACTGTTTGCCATGCAGATTAAGAAGGCAGAGGTTTACAGCGGTTATATCACGAATCAGATAGCGGAGAATATCAAGGTGGTGAACGGGGTAGAATATATCCAGGTGCATCCAACCTTTCTGTATGAATCTCTTTGGAATATAGGCGTATTGATTGTGCTGATGCTTTACCGCCGGCATAAGAAATTTGACGGAGAAGTGTTCTGCTTTTATCTGATAGGATATGGCCTGGGAAGAGCATGGATAGAGGGACTGCGCACAGATCAGCTTATGCTGGGCAATTTTGCAGTATCACAGGTGCTCTCGGTGATTCTGGTAATTGTGGTGATTGCATTTGTCATCGTGTACCGCAATAAACTGAAAAAGAAGCAGTGGAAGGAATTACTGGATAAACAAGACTAAAGTACCATAAATTACCAAAGTGCCGAAAACAGTGATTTTTTGTGCATTTAGAAGGATAATGTTAAGATTATCCTTCTTTTTTTTTACAATTTTACTTGTAATTATTAAGAAATTGTTTTATGATAGTACTACAAGTGGTGAAAAGTGGTACAAAGTGGGTTAAAGTGGTGAGAATGTAACAGGAAGGTACAGATACAGATGTTCATGGGGGAATATAACCATACAATCGATGCCAAGGGCAGAGTCATCATTCCTTCCAGACTTCGGGAATCACTGGGAGAGGAATTTGTGGTGACGAAGGGGCTGGATGGCTGTCTTTTTGCTTACCCGAAGGAAGAATGGTCTGTGTTTGAAGAAAAGCTGGGAGCATTGCCACTTACCAATTCTAATGCACGAAAGTTTTCGAGATTCTTTCTCGCCGGAGCTGCCATGGCAGAAGTGGACAAGCAGGGTCGGATTCTGATACCTCCGGTTTTGAGAGAGTTTGCGGCACTTGAGAAAGAGGTCGTACTGGTGGGTGTGTCCAGACGTGTGGAAATCTGGAGTAAAGAACGCTGGGAGACAGAGAGTACCTTTGATGATGTAGAAGAGATTGCAGAGCATATGGAAGGACTGGGACTGTAATATATGGCATTTGAGCATAAATCGGTTTTGCTGGATGAGACAATTACAAATCTGAATATAAAGCCAGATGGCATTTATGTAGATGGAACGCTGGGCGGCGGTGGTCATTCTTATCACATTCTGAAGAAGCTGAATGAAAATGGAAGGCTGATAGGGATTGATCAGGATGCGGATGCAATTGCAGCAGCAAAAGAGCGCTTAAAGGAATTTGGCGAAAGAGTTACGATTGTCCGCAGTAATTATGCACAGATGGCTGAGGTTCTCCATAATCTCGGGATAGATAAGGTAGATGGCATACTGTTGGATTTAGGAGTATCCTCCTATCAGTTGGACACACCAGAACGCGGCTTTACCTATCGCGAGGATGTGCCTCTGGATATGAGGATGGATCAGAGACAGGCAGTAACAGCCAGAGATATTGTAAATCAATATAGTGAATTTGATTTATATAGAATTATCCGTGATTACGGTGAGGACAAATTTGCAAAAAATATTGCAAAACATATCGTGGCAGCAAGAGAAAAAAAGCCGATTGAAACTACGGGAGAGCTGACAGAGATTATCAAGACAGCGATACCGATGAAGGTACGGGCAACCGGCGGACATCCTTCGAAAAAGACGTTTCAGGCTATCCGTATTGAGCTGAATCGTGAGCTGGAAGTGTTGGAGGATACGATAGATACCATGATTGACTGTCTGAACCAGCAGGGAAGATTGTGTATTATAACCTTTCATTCGCTGGAAGACAGAATTGTAAAAGTAAAATTTAATGGTAATGAGCATCCATGTACCTGTCCGCCGGATTTTCCGGTCTGTGTATGTGTAAAGGAATCAAAGGGCAAACATATATCAAGAAAGCCGATTCTGCCGACAGAGGAGGAGATGGAAGAAAACAGCCGTTCCAAGAGTGCGAAGCTGCGAGTATTTCAGAAAAGGTAGAAGAAGCAGGAAGGGGAAACCATGCAATCTGTAAAGACTAACACAAGAAAAACATCAAGAGGACAGGCTGTCTATGTAGAAGGAAGTGCGGCAAGAAATTTTTATGTATTGCCAAATGACAATTACGAAGAAGCTTCCCCAAAGCGTTCCCCGGAGCATTCTCCGGTAAAAGCACCTGAGAAGAAGGAAAATCACCAGAGAAGAACGGTTGTAAGAAGAGAGACAACGACACTTCCTGTCAGCGGAATTTCTGTTTTGATTCTTACAGTAGCTACTATGCTTACCCTGTTTATCTGCGTACAGTATCTGCAGCTTCAGTCAGAGATTACCGTGCGTCTGGAAAATATTAATGCACTGGAGACTCAGTTAAACAGCCTGGCAAATCATAATAACGAGATGGACAAGAAGCTGAACAGCTTTGTAGATTTAAATTATATCTATCAGGTGGCTACCGAAGAGCTTGGTATGCGTTATGCAAATCAGGATCAGATAACAATGTATACAAATAGTGGAGCAGAGTATGTGAGACAATATGAGAATATCCCGGACTAAAGGGCTGGAGAAGAAGTATGAGGCAGAAAAAAAGAAAGAAACCGACAGATTATAAAATGTTTTCAAAAAAAATGCAGACAAAGCTGGTGCAATTATTTTTAATGATTGCACTGGCTTTGTTTGGATTAGCCTTACGGCTTTTGTATATCAATGACACAAAGGGACATAATTATACCGTACAGGTACTGGCGCAGCAGAGCTATGAAAGCAAAACGCTGCCTTATCAGCGCGGCAGCATTACCGACCGCAATGGAATTGTGCTGGCAGCGAGTGAGAAGGTTTATAACCTGATTCTGGATGCCAAGATTATGAATTCAGAGAACGGAAAATACCTTAACCCAACTCTGACAGCATTAAATGGCTGTTTTGGTTATGATGTAGGAGAGCTGTCTGCATTGATTGCATCAAACCCGGACAGTCAGTATTATGTTTATAAAAAAGGTATGACTTACGATGAAATCAAGGAGTTTCAGAATTTGAAGAGCGGAAAGCTGGAGACACGTCCGTCCTGGTTCCCGGAGGATTATTCTTATTCAAGCATTCAGGGAGTATGGTTTGAGGAGGAGTACAAGAGAAACTATCCGTATTCTACGCTCGCCTGCGATTTGATTGGTTTTGTAAACAGCGGAGATGACGGTACATGGGGCATCGAGCAGTATTATAATAGTCAGCTGAATGGTACAAATGGCAGAACTTATGGCTATCTGAATTCTGACAGTGCACTGGAGAAGGTGATAAAGCCGGCAACTGACGGTAACACCATTGTCTCTACGATAGATGTCAATCTGCAGATGATTGCAGAGAAATATGTAAAGGAATATTATGAGACAGTGGGCGCTAAAAATGTGGCGGTTCTGATGATGAATCCGAATAACGGAGAAATCCTTGCGGAGGCGACAGCACCGTGGTTTGATTTGAACAATCCGCGTGATTTGACAGCATATTTCACAGAAGATGAAATTGGTGCCATGACGGGTGAGGAAAAGTCAAACTTCCTGTATGGACTGTGGAAAAATTTTGCTTTAAGTGAAAGCTATGAACCTGGTTCAACCGGGAAACCGTTTACCGTTGCGGCAGCGCTTGAGGAAGCGAAGGTATATGAGACACAGGAATTTTTGTGCGAGGGATTTATGATATACGGAGGAGATAGAATTTATTGCCATAACAGAACGGGTGACGGAGTCGTAACGTTAGAGGAAAGCATTAAATATTCCTGTAATGTGGCGATGATGAAAATTGTTGAAAGTATGGGAAAAACTATTTTCTGTAAGTATCAGGACATATTTAATTTTGGAAAGAAGACCGGTATCGACCTGCCAGGTGAGGAAAGTGGACTGCTTTACGGCGTTGAGCATATGGGACTCACTGATTTGGTGACAAATTCCTTTGGACAGAATTATAATGTTACCATGGTGCAGATGGTAGCGGCATTTTCTTCATTGATTAACGGCGGCTATTATTATGAACCGCATGTGATGAAAAAAATCACGGATGCGTCCGGTGCTACGATACAGACCTCGGAGGTGGAGATTGTCAAGGAAACGGTAAGCGAAAGTACCTCAAAAGCAATCCGGGAGATGCTTTATCAGACTGTAGAAGGCGGTACGGGTATCCGTTCCAGAATCGAGGGCTACAAGATAGGCGGAAAGACGGGAACAGCAGAAAAACAGCCAAGAGAGGAAAAAAGATTTCTGGTGTCGTTTATTTCTTTTGCGCCGGTAGATGACCCGCAGATTGTAGTGTATGTGGTGATTGATGAACCAAATATAGAGAAACAGTCAGATGCTTCCCAGGCAACCGTGATGTCTAAAAAGCTGTATTCCGAGATTCTGCCGTATATGGGTATTTTCCCGACAGAAGAACTGAAGACAGAGCCGGAGGGCGGAACATCAGAACCGGAGAGTACAGCTGTGCCGGAAGAAAGTACAGAGCCGGAAACATCACCGGAGGGTGAGCCTGGCACAACGGGAGCAGAGGGTGAGACAGAACCGCAGCGGGCAACACCGGTATATAATGAGGAATGGCCGGAGGGACAGGGCTTTATGGAACCGTCCGGGACGCCAAATGACCCGGAAACGGAGACTTCGCCGGCGGCTGAGTAAACAGATATGCGGGACTTTCATAGCATAAGTTAAAAAATACGGTAATACATTTATAAAGAAATAATAACAGGGACAGAGTATGCAGAGAAATAAAACGCATAACCGGAAAAAGGTTGTTATATTCTTTACTGCTGTATTTGCCGTATTTATGGTATTGGTGGGAAGAATTATTTACCTTACAGCAATAAAGGGAGATTATTATACGGAAAAAGCAGAGGAGCTGCACCAGCGTGAACGTTCTATCAAGGCGGCGCGCGGAGAGATTTATGATGCTAACGGAGTGCTGATTGCTACCAACAAAACAGTATGTACAATATCTGTCATACATAGCCAGCTTACAGATGCAGAAAAGGTGATTCAGGTGTTGTCACAGGAGCTTGGCATGACAGAGGAAGCAGTGCGCAAAAAGGTAGAGAAGGTAAGCTCCCGCGAGAAAATCAAGTCCAACGTGGATAAAGAAATCGGAGACAGAATCCGGGAATATGACCTGGCAGGCGTGAAGGTGGATGAGGACTTTAAGCGCTATTATCCGTTTGACAGTCTTGCTTCCAAGGTGCTGGGATTTACGGGAAGTGACAATCAGGGAATCATCGGTCTGGAGGTTGTATATGAGGAATACCTGAAGGGAACAGAAGGACAGATATTAACGCTTACGGATGCCAGAGGAGTGGAGATTGCCAATACGGCGGAGAGGCGTATTGAACCGATAGCCGGGAATAATCTGTATCTGAGTCTGGATGTGAATATTCAGAAATATGCGGAACAGGCTGCGCAGAAGGTACTGGAGCAGAAGCAGGCGAAATCTGTCTCTATTATTCTGATGAATCCGCAAAATGGTGAGATTTATGCCATGGTGAACCTTCCCGAGTTTAATCTGAATGAACCATATACACTGAATATAGAAATAGAAGAAAATCTGAGCTCGGAAGAGCAGCAGAAGCTTCTGAACCAGATGTGGAGAAACGGAGCGATTAATGATACCTATGAGCCCGGTTCTACCTTTAAGATTATCACCATGTCGGCGGCACTGGAAGAGGGTGTAGTATCACTGGATGATACATTTTCCTGTCCCGGCTTTAAGATTGTGGAGGACAGGAAAATCCGCTGTCATAAGGTTGCCGGGCATGGCGCTGAGACCTTTGTGCAGGGAGCCATGAACTCCTGCAATCCAGTGTTCATCGAGGTGGGATTAAGACTGGGGATTGACCGGTATTATGAGTATTTTCAACAGTTCGGACTGCTCAGTAAAACGGGAATCGACCTTCCTGGAGAAGCAAAAACCATCATGCACAAAAAAGAAAATATGGGACTGGTGGAGCTGGCAACAGTATCTTTCGGTCAGTCCTTTCAGATTTCTCCGATACAGATGCTGACAACAGTAAGCTCGCTTATCAATGGCGGAAACAGAATTACACCGCATTTTGGCGTCGACGTACGCAACAGCGAGGGTGAAATAGTGGAAGTCCTGTCCTATGAAACAAAGGAGGGCATCATTTCAGAGGAAACCTCAGAGACGGTGAGATACATTCTGGAGCAGGTTGTCAGCGCGGGAAGCGGAAAAAATGCGTATCTGGCATGCTTCCATGTGGGCGGTAAGACGGCGACCTCAGAAAAGCTGCCGCGAAGCCTGAAAAAATACATTTCTTCCTTTATCGGCTTTGCTCCGGCGAGTGACCCGCAGATTATAGGGA
Source organism: Lachnospiraceae bacterium (assembly GCA_017624115.1). Taxonomy (GTDB): domain Bacteria; phylum Bacillota; class Clostridia; order Lachnospirales; family Lachnospiraceae; genus RGIG8607. Next base: position 5,992 of record JAGANQ010000026.1, on the reverse strand, counting down.
TTGTCATTATCGATGAGCCGGTGGGTATCTATTATGGAGGTACGATAGCAGCTCCGGTGATGAGAGAGCTGTTTGAGAATGTACTGCCATATCTTGGAATCGAAGAGAATTACACAGAGGAGGAAGCAAAGTACCAGACGCAGACAGTGACGATGCCTTCCGTGGAAGGATTGACACTAAGGAAGCAAAATCACTGATGCAGGAAAATTCATTTGAACTGCGGCTGCTGGGAGAGGGAGAAAGAATTGCAGAGCAGTTTCCGTTAGCGGGGCAGGAGGTTGCGGACAACAGTACCGTGATATTGTATCTGGAAGAAATATTGTCGGAGGATGAGAGTGAATCAGAATAAAAAAGATTGATTATTGCCGGGAAAAGAACTATACTATAGGCAATGCCATAAAACAGAAGCATTAACAAAAGAGCTTGTGAGGAGAATAGAAGTATGAAAAATGATATTATTTTGCCTGTTATTATATCCTTTGCATTATGTGCGGCATTGTGCCCGATTATTATTCCGTTTCTGCGGAGACTGAAATTTGGACAGCCAATCAGAAAAGAAGGACCGCAGACGCATCTGAAAAAATCTGGTATTCCGACAATGGGAGGGCTGTGCTTTCTGCTCAGCATGACAGGTGCATCTTTGCTGTATATAAAAGATTATCCGAAAATTGTGCCGATATTATTTGTGAGCCTGGGCTTTGCGCTCATTGGATTTCTCGATGATTATATTAAGGTGGTTATGAAGAATCCGAAAGGGCTTCTGCCGTTGCAGAAAATGGCGGGACAGTGCCTGGTTACAGCAATATTTGCCTTTTATCTTGTCAATTATTCCGAGGTAGGAACAGAGGCGATTATACCGTTTACAGGTGGGAAGACCATAGATATGGGAATTTTCTTCCTGCCGGTATTCTTCTTTATTATGCTGGGAACGGTAAACGGCGCGAACTTTACGGACGGACTGGACGGTCTGGCATCCAGTGTTACACTGCTGATTGCGGTATTTCTTACTATGGTGGCGATTGGCACAAATGCAGGAATTGCCCCTATTACCGGAGCAGTAGCAGGAAGCCTGATGGGATTTCTTCTGTTCAATGTCTACCCGGCAAAGGTGTTTATGGGAGATACAGGCTCGCTGGCACTCGGCGGCTTTGTGGCAGCGACTGCTTATATGCTTAATCTGCCTTTGTTTCTGCCGATGATTGCATTGATTTATATGGTAGAGATACTTTCCGTTATCATACAGGTAACTTATTTTAAAAAGACAGGTGGGAAGCATATTTTCAAAATGGCACCGATTCATCATCATTTTGAGCTCTGCGGCTGGTCGGAGACCAGAGTTGTGGCAGTATTCTCGATTGTGACAGCGATATTATGTATGGTTGCCTATCTGGCACTTTAAACATGAAAGATTTGGAGGAACGGTTATGAATTTACAGGGAAAGAAAATCATTGTGGCAGGAAGCGGTATCAGCGGAATCGGGGCAGTGAAGCTTTTAGCCAGATTGAATGCGGACATCGTATTATATGACGGAAATGAAAAGCTTACAAAGGAAGAGGTGCAGGCAAAGCTTCCAGAGGGAGTCGAAGCAGAGATTGTACTGGGAAAGCTTACGAAGGAGGCTCTTTCCGGAGCAGAAATTATGGTAGTAAGCCCGGGAATCCCGGTAGATGCTCCCTGTGTAGAGCAGGCGAGAGATGCCGGACTGATTATCTGGGGAGAGATAGAGCTTGCCTATCAGTCTTCCAAGGGAATGCTGGCAGGTATTACCGGTACAAACGGCAAGACAACTACGACGGCACTCACAGGTGAGATATTGAAATCTTTTTATAAAAGTACCTTTGTAGTAGGAAATATCGGTATTCCTTATACCAGTGTGGCGCTGGATATGACGGAGGAATCTGTTACAGTAGCCGAAATCAGCAGCTTCCAGCTTGAGACTGTCTGGGAGTTTGCTCCGAAGGTGACAGCGATTTTGAATATCACACCAGATCATCTGAACCGTCATAAGACAATGGAAACCTACATAGCGGTAAAGGAAAGCATTACCAAAAACCAGAAGCCGGGAGATACCTGTGTACTGAATTATGAGGATGAAGTACTGCGCGAGTTTGGCAGGAAGCTGCCGCTTCAGGTAGTGTTTTTCAGCAGTAAGAGGGAGCTTGAAAAGGGTCTGTATCTGGATGGTGAGATGATTACCTACAGAACCGGAACGGAACAGATACCGGTAGTAAAGGTATCTGAAATGCAGCTTGTAGGAAATCATAATGTGGAAAATGTCATGGCGGCTGTGGCTGTTACCTATGCCATGGGCGTGCCGATGGAAAATATCCGTGAAACGATAAGAAACTTCAAGGCTGTGGAACACCGGGTAGAGTTTGTGCGTGATAAGGATAATGTATTGTATTACAATGATTCCAAGGGAACAAACCCGGATGCTTCGATTCAGGCAATTCGCGCCATGTCACGGCCTACATTGCTGATTGGCGGAGGCTATGACAAGAAGTCGGAGTTTGACACTTACATTGATGCATTTGACGGGAAAATCAAGTATCTTGTGCTGATAGGAGCGACAAGGGATAAAATTGCGAAGACGGCAAGAGAGAAGGGCTTTACCAATATTATTATGGCAGACAGCTTAAAGGAGGCTGTGGAGGTATGTGCAGCCAAAGCAGAGCCGGGCGATGCTGTGCTTTTGTCTCCGGCATGTGCAAGCTGGGATATGTTTAAGAGCTTTGAGGAGAGGGGCTGTCTGTTCAAGGAGTATGTCAATGCTCTAAAATAAGAAACGGGGTATATGAATGGCACAAAAAAGAAAACAGAGTTATTATGATTTCAGTCTGGTATCGATTATTGTGTTTTTATTGTGTTTTGGACTGGTGATGCTCTATAGCACGACCTCTTATGAGGCGCAGCTGCAGGGTGTCAGCCCGACCAGATTTTTGAGAAGCCATATTATAGGAATCGGGCTTGGTCTGACGGCGATGTTTATTCTTTCGCTTATTGATTATCATGTCTGGAAGAGGTTTACAGCACTGGCGTATGTGATGTCTATTGTTCTTATTCTGCTGGTGCTCAGCCCGCTGGGAAAGAGTGCCAAGGGAGCGACCAGATGGATTTATATAGGTCCGTTGTCTTTCCAGCCGGCAGAGTTTGCCAAGATAGCGATAATCCTTATGATGGCGTATCTGATAGAAAAAAATGCCAGAGCATTGAAGAACCGGAAGATTATGGTCATGGTCAGCATGATGATACTGGTTCTTCCGATTGTGGCGATAATCAAAGTCATTACCAACAATCTGAGCAGTGCAATCATTGTGTTCGGTATCGCTGTGATTATGATTTTTGTGGCTACGCCGCGCTATGATATTTTTGTTATAGCAGGAACGGCTGTGGTAGGGCTGGTTGGACTGTTTCTGTATAATCTGGACTGGTTTCTGGAGATAAGTGACAGCTTCCGTCTCGGTCGTGTCATGGCATGGCTGGAGCCCGAAAATTATCCATTAAATGAGGGCTTCCAGACGCTGCAGGGACTTTATGCGATAGGCTCAGGCGGACTGTTTGGCAAGGGGCTTGGCAACAGTATACAGAAATTAAGCTTTTTACCGGAACCACAGAACGATATGATTTTTGCCATTATCTGTGAGGAACTGGGGCTTTTTGGCGCATGCTGTGTTATTCTTATGTTCCTCTTTATGCTGTGGCGTTTTATGGTAATTGCCAATAATGCACCGGATTTATATGGATCCATGCTGGTGATTGGTGTTATGGCGCATATCGCCATACAGGTTATCCTTAATATAGCGGTTGTTACGAACACGATACCAAATACCGGAATCACGCTTCCGTTTATCAGCTATGGTGGCACCTCAGCATTGTTTGTTACAGCTGAAATGGGGCTGGTCTTAAGCGTTTCCAGAGAGATTAAGGTATAGACATGCACACAATGTGCCGGAACTGCATATACTATCCTATATTATAGGTTCTGTATTATCAGGACGGTAACAGGAGGTGCGGACTTGTCTTCTTTGATTATAACTGGCGGTCGTCCCCTTATGGGAGAAATTAAGGTTCAGGGCTCGAAGAATGCAGCGCTGCCGCTTTTAGCAGCGAGCATCCTGATAAAAGGGACTACAGTGCTGGAGCGTTGCCCGGATATTTCAGATGTTGCCTGTATGCTGGAAATCTTAAAGACGCTTGGCTGCACGATAGTACGTGAAGAAGAGACGGTTATTATAGATGCCCAGGTATTAAAAGGGCACACGGTTTCCAGAAAAAACGCAGAGAAGATGCGTTCTTCAATATCATTGCTGGGAGCTTTGCTGGGCAGGGAAGCGCAGGCGGAGATTCCGCTTCCGGGAGGCTGCTCCATAGGGAAGAGACCGGTGGATTTGCATCTGATGGCTTTAAGAAAGCTTGGTGCGGAAATTGAGGAAAAAGAGGAGCTTCATGCAACCCTTTCTGAATGTACAGATGCAGAGATTGTATTTCCGTACCCAAGTGTGGGAGCAGTGCAGAATGCTATTCTTGCAAGCGTGATATCGCAGGCAACGGTTGTGATGAAAAACTGTGCCAGGGAGCCTGAGGTGGAAGAACTGTGCTGCTTTTTAAATTGCGCAGGGGCAGACATAAGGGGTGGAGGTACGGATACGATTGTAGTCAGAGGGGTGAAGGAGCTTCATGAAATCCGCTATACGGTGCGCGCTGACAGAATTGTGGCGGGAACCTGCCTGTGTATGGCAGCTTCTACGCAGGGAACGGTTACAGTGTGCTCAGTAAATCCGTTTGAGCTTTCTGCCATAACGGATGTGTTTGCCAGAATGGGCTGTATGGTGCAGCTTTATTCGGATGCAGTTTCCCTGAGCCGAAAGGGACGGATGAAGGAAATTCCACTTTTGAAAACGATGCCATATCCCGGATTTCCAACGGATATGCAGTCCCAGCTTATGAGCGTGCTGGCTCTGGCAGCAGGAAACAGTGTGATACGGGAAACCGTGTTTGAAAACCGGTTCCGGGCGGCATATGAGCTTAAGAAAATGCAGGCAGACATTACGATAAATGAAAAGGAACAGCTTGCCTTTATACGGGGAAGAAAGCATATCAGTCCTGCTGAGATGAGGGCACCGGATCTGCGGGGCGGAGCAGCGCTTGTAATCGCAGCTCTGGCGGCAGAGGGGAGAAGTATAATTGAAGACAGGGAATATATAGAACGCGGTTATCAGGATATGCCGGGGGTAATCCGGCTGCTTGGCGGTGACTGTGAGAACGGATGAGGGCAGGATAAATAAGGAACAGGAGACTTGGACAATGAAAATAAGGTATAAAGTGTTGCTGGCACTGGCAGTATTGGCAGTGCTTGCCATATTTGTATCAGTACTTTATTCTCTGCGTATCACAAATGTTTCCTATGTGGGGAATACGCGTTATACGGAGGAAGAACTGAATGAGAAAATATTTGACAAAAGCTATTCTCTGAATCCGGTTTATTGCTTCTGGGAATCCCGTTATGGAGGAAAAAAGCAGATTCCGTTTATACAGACCTATGACATAGAGTTCCAGAGCTGGAACCAGATTTCAGTGCGGATTTATGAAAAAAGTGTGGTAGGCTATGTGAACTACAAGGGATACCGTATGTATTTTGATAAAGACGGCATCGTGGTGGAAAGCTCCAGGGAAGCTCTGGAACATGTGGTGGAGATAGAGGGTCTGTCTTTTTCACACATGATACTGCATCAGAAGCTTCCTGTGGAGGAGGAAAGCATTTTTAATTTTATACTGAATCTGACACAGATGATGATTAAATATGAGCTTCCTGCCGAGAAGATAGCGTTTGACGAAAATAATAATGCAGCGATATATATCGGTAATATCCGCTTCAATATCGGGAAGGATCAGTACCTGAATGAAAAGGTGGCGCGAATCAGTGATTTGCTGCCGGAAACAGCAGGCTTATCCGGGACATTTTTTATGGAAGAGGTAACAGCTGATACAGAT
>JAGANQ010000025.1 GCA_017624115.1 Lachnospiraceae bacterium | reverse complement strand
CAGGGTCAACCTGACGGTAAGCTTCCTCTATTTCCGCTTCTGTTACCTGTATATTAGAAGCATCGATATCGGCACCGTCAAACTTTTTTGTGAATGCAAAAACTGCCGCATCCTTCTTTTCCTTTACTTCATTTATAATTTCTGCTACACGGCTCTCATATTCTCCGTATTGATTCGGACTTCTCTTCAACAAATCCTCGAGCAGATTTTTTCTGCTTGCTTCATCTAAGTGAATGATTCTCATGTTCATACCATACCTTTCCAGCACCTGCAAGCTTTGGGATGCAGGCAAAATAGTTGCAAAACGAATTATGTACGTTTCAGTGTCGCTATTGATTTACATAAAAATATTATGTAAATTATTGCGCGGTGATTTTTTTCAAATCTGCGATAATCTTACTGATTCTTTCGTATTCCATCTTCATACTGACCTGATTGACAACCATACGGGCAGATAACGGACAAACCTCCTCCAGTACCTGCAGGCCATTTTCTCTTAAGGTGGAGCCTGTTTCCACGATATCGACGATAACCTCGGACAGACCGACAATCGGCGCCAGTTCGATAGAACCATTTAATTTGATGATTTCTACCGTCTGATGCTTTCTGTTATAGAAATAATCCTTGGCGATATTTGGATATTTGGTAGCGACGCGAATCAGCTCATGGTGCTGCAGCAGCTCTCTGGCAGCTTCCGGACCTGCTACGCACATACGGCATCTGCCAAAGCCAAGGTCAAGTACCTCATAGAGCTGACGCCCTTCCTCCAGAATCGTATCTCTGCCGACAATACCGATATCTGCTGCGCCGTATTCTACATAGGTCGGAACATCCGGTGCCTTCGCAAGGAAAAAACGGTATTTTAATTCTTCATTTACAAAAATAAGCTTGCGGGAATGTTCATCTTTCATTTCCTCGCAGGTAATGCCTATCTGTTCAAATAATTCCATGGATTTCTTTGCAAGACGTCCCTTCGCCAGAGCAAAAGTTAAATATTTCATGCTGTTCTCCTCTTAAAATAAAACCATTTTATAAAAAATTGACATCTCTTTTAATACTATAGCACAAATTAAAAAAATGTAAACCATTTTCTTTCTTGCGCTACCAAGGTAAAGTGTTAAACCTTCTCACTAACAGGCTTTAACCGTAGATATAATACGAAAATCTTTCTCATTCCGGTATAAAAATGTTCTGTTTCACAGACACAACGTGCTGCATTCATGACACTATCATCATCCTGTTTTTGCATACCATAAAAGCTCTGCATATAAGCATTTACAAAGTCCATAAGACCGGCTTGCTCCAGTGTAGATTTATCATCCTGAATCCGTTTTGCATATTGCAATAAAGTTTCATTCGCTTCACGTGGCATACCAAGTTGCTTTAAGAGTAAAAGCTCATAATACATCAGTGCAGTCAGCTTCTGCATATTAGATGAATGAAGATAACGCTTCTTTCTGTTATGAAGTCGTACGACACAGAAAAGAATCAGGATAAGCGGCAGAGAAATACACAGAATCATTACCAATCTGCTTATCGTCTGGGTGAGCTCTTTGGAGAGCTGAACATTTTCGTTATCGATGTGTTCGGTTTCTTTCTTAGTTTCGTATTCTTCCGCATTTTCCTCGGTTGTTTTATCCTCTGTTTTTTGGTCGGTTCTCTGAGAAGCAGGAATATAGTTCCATGGGGTATCATGGTACTGGTTATAACCTGCTGTCGGCTCGAAGGAAATCCAACCGATACCATTTAAATAAGCTTCCGGCCATGCGTGTGCTTTATCACTTCCAACGACAAACTGACTTGTCTGTTCCGAATAAACTGGGACGCAGAAACCGTTTACATAGCGCGCAGGAATACCCACCGCACGACTCATTAACACAAATGCCGACGCAAAATAAGTACAATAACCTTCCTGTGTCTCAAATAAAAATGCTTCTATTGCATCGCCGTCGGCAGCCACAGGTGTTTTTGTGTAGGTAAAGCCCTGCAGATATTGTTCAATAGCCTCTAATTTTTCATAATCAGTTACCGCATCCATGGTTATCTCAGCAGTCAGAGCATAGATTTTATCATACAAATACTCCGGTATCTGCATATAATTTTGATATATCTGCTGCTCTCTTTTAGCTAATAATGCTTCAAAACCGGAGGCTGGCACTTCATTTCGAAGTGGCGGATAGGAACGGGTAATCTTTGCAGTAAATCCTGTATTTTCTGCTACTGTTGTCTGATATTCCTTGTCTGCTCTGCTCTCAATGAGACTGTCCAGTGCCGGACTTCCATAGTTTAAGGACATATAGCGAAACTGATAGCTGTCCCCTTCTTTTAACGGATGCAGTGCGGTGAATTTATTTCCAAGACTTGTGTATTCGTCAATTCTCTTGAATTCATACAGCTTGAGCGGGAAGAACATATCCTTTGTATACAGTCCGTTATAGGTAATATTTGCAGTTGTAGGCCATACATAGGCACGCGCATCATCAAAATTACCAGTCTCATACAAGGCATATAATAATTCCAGATAATCTATGACAAGCTCTTTTTGTAAGGTGGTTTGTTCACTTCCCTCATAGGTAACAAAGGACCAGCTATTATTTTCATAATGATTCTGAATATTTCCGGTCAGGTACAGATTACCGCGAAGGCTTCCCGGAACAGATACGGTAAGTGCCGGTTTGTCCGAACTCAGCAGGCTTCCACCGATACTGTTTCTGTCATCATAACCCGTAAAATGAACAAAGAAGTCGTTGCTCTGTCCTCGGGTAAATAAAGAAATCTCTGTGTAGAGCACATATGCGCTTTCCTTAATCTGATACCATGCGTTTTTTAACGCAGTAAAAGGATAAGGCTCCTGTGATACCGGCATAACGGACAGACATAGTACCAGACATAATGATACCAGGAACAGACCGGACAGCTTCTCTGTAATCTGGCTTCCATATAAACGCTTTCCGGCTATCTCAATAAAGGATAATAAGATAGAGCCAAATGCTGCCGCACTACCGATACGGTGTAATGGCAACTCTGTTATTGCAGCATAGATAATAAATATCAGGCAGATAACGGACAGCCACGAGAGTTTCTCCCTGATTAGAGAAAGAAACAGGGTAAATGGTATAATTGCGACTAACAGCAGAATTTCGAAACGATAAACCTCATAAATCTCCAAAAACCACTCTCGTTTTCTGAGTCCCAGTAAAAAGGCGGCGATTAGAATAGCTCCGGCAGTGATTAAAATCTGCTTTTTGTATTTGCTGTTCTTACATACTTCCCAAAAGATGATGACAACTGCATTGTAAAGGATAAAACTACACAGAACAGGAGTTTTGACGGGTATAAATACAGCCACAATCGCAAGTGCAAGTATGGTAAGACTCAAGGATTGGAAAAAACGATATAAGTATGGATAACTGCGTGTCATTCGTGCTCCCTCCCTTCCAGTACAGGAACAATTTCGTCCTCGAAGGTAACCGGCACAAAGCAGAACTCACTTGCAAATAAATCCTCCATCTCGCTCTTCTGCCCGGCAGAGTGCTTCATATAGAAAATTGTAGTTGTCACAGCATTTCCCTTAAGAAGATATAACTCGTCAAAAAGCTTCCTGGATAAATATGCCGTAAAGAGCATGAAATTAGAACCGGCAGGAATCTCTGAAGATGCCCGGCGAACCAGCTCATCTAATTCTAAGGACGCCTGAAATCTCATATCACAGCAAAAAGCATAAAAGGCTTCGATGTCAACGTAGGTATTGATATCAACGACAGAAATCTCCTGCATACTGAAAAAGAGACGTGTTCTGGTTCCGCCCTTCCATAGATATTTTACAACAGCAAGCACGCCTTCCAGAATTTTATCCTCAAGAACCAGCTTTTCCTCCGGTTTGCAGCTTATTGCATGAAAATCTGCAGCAAGGCATACGATATTTTTCGATTCCTCTGTATAGTTACGACACAAAAGCTTTCCGCTGGCTGCAGATGCCTTCCAGTGAATCAGCTTCATGGAATCTCCCGGTAAATAGCTTCGAAGTTCATTGTCAAGAATATCCTGACGGTTGTGATTTTGCAGTCTTCTGTCCTTTTCATCCATCTGCACAGGTGAATAGGCAAAGGAAGCTAAGTCCACAATACGGGGATAGACAGTCATTTCGATTCTTGTCTGAATCGGATAAGTAATCGAAAAAAGTCCCAGATAATCCGTCACGCGTGCATGAGAAATGCCTGCCAGGTATTCTCCACGGTAATGGCATGTGAGAAAAGTCGAACTGCTGATACCGTCATTGGGAGCCAGACAGTAATTGCTCGCCATATGAAGATTTTCTACTGTTGAATGGTCCTTTAAAAATACAACGCTTACATTATAGTATGGAATAAAGTCCTCGTTAGCAAGACGGAACGTATAAGGAATACGCTCCCCTTTTACAACCGTTCGATGCTCCAGCTTCTGATAGATACGAAAACGAAAATAAACGTAAATCACATATATCAGAGAAAATACCGGCAGCAGTAATGTCGTATAAAAAAGCAGATATGCTGCAGTGCCGCCGTGTGTGCCGACTAAAATTCCAGAGCCTATAATAAATAGAATCAGAATCAGCCAGCGCTTCCACATAATGCCTCCTTTGTAATCACCGGTACAGGAATATGTCTTAAAATCTCGCGCAGTACCGTATCGCTGCCAAGCTTTTTCATACGGGCTTCTACGGAAACCACCATGCGATGACATAAGACAGGATATAATACTTCCTGTACATCATCAGGAATGACATAGCTTCTGCCATACAGATAAGCACAGCTCTGGGACGCACGAATTAACGCCAGAGTAGCACGCGGACTGGCACCCAGTGACAGATTTTCATTTTCACGGGTTGCTTCTGTGACAGAAACGATATATTTCAGGATATCAGGATGAATTGTTACGGATGCGGCTTCTGCCTTCATTGCCATCAGAGTGTCTGCATCGGCCAGGCATGGCATTTTATCCTGATTGATGTTATTGATATAATTGTGAGCCATTAAAAGCTCATGCTCCTTGTCAGGATAGCCTAATGATAGTCTCATAAAGAAACGATCAAGCTGTGCTTCCGGAAGCTGATATGTACCGAGGAAATCAATCGGATTTTGTGTTGCGATAACCATAAATGGCTGCGGTAATGGATAAATCGTTCCGTCCACACTGACCTGCTCCTCTGCCATCGCCTCTAAAAGGCTCGCCTGCGTCTTCGGAGAGGTACGGTTAATCTCATCGGCAAGTACAAGCTGATTCATAATTGGTCCCTGTCGATAGGAAAATTCGCCCTTTTCCATGTGATATACGGAAACACCTGTCACATCAGACGGCAAGGTATCCGGCGTAAACTGGATACGGCCAAAGCTTAAATCAAGTACTTTTGATAAAGCGTTAGCAAGTGTTGTCTTTCCGGTTCCAGGTACATCTTCTAAAAGGACATGTCCACCGGAAAGAAGTGACATGAACAACAGACGAATCGTCTGCTCTTTTCCAAGAATCGTCTTATTCAGACGCTCTAAGATTTCTGTGGTCTGCTTTTGATACTTCATAATATACCCCTCCCCTTGTTATACATGATGCAGCTATTATATAAGCGAGATTACGCTTGTATTCCCCTCAGTAATATAGTATAATTCCCTTCTGTGCAGACGCTTCGCATATGATTCGTATTCAGCGATAGCCACAGCTGCATCCTTCTGAACAAGCTCCGCGGTGATGCCCTTCTTTCTTAAGCCGTCTGCGAGCGCGATTCCTACCGCACGGCAGCTCTCTTCATAGAGCACAAACACACCTTCTGCGTGCTTTTCTGGCAACAGCTTCTGTCTGGATAACGCAATCATAAGCTGGTCGATATTAATGGCAAAGCCGATGGAGGCTGCCGCCTTTCCAAACTGTTTCAGCAGGCTGTCATAACGTCCGCCGGTCACAATCATTTCTCCGGTGCCATAGGTATATGCCTTAAAAATGATACCAGTGTAATATTTATATTTTCCAAGCATACCCAGCTCAAATGATACATAATTTTCCAGCTTGTATGCAGTAAGAATCTGATAAATCGTTTCCAGTCGTTCAATCGCTTTTAAAGAACGCTCATTCTTCGTCAGAGCCTTTGCCTCTTCAAGCTTCTCTGCAGAGCCGAACAGCTCTTGCAATTTCAGAATGCGGTTCTTTGTTTCCTCCGGGATGCCTTCCTCTGTCAGAACCTCCTCGACACCGAAGAAATTCTTTTTTTCCATAAGGTCACGGATTTTCATTTCCAGCTCTTCACCAATGCCCGCTTCCTCAATCATTCCCTTAAAGAAATCTACTTCTCCCAGCTCTACCTGAAACTCAGTAAGACCTGCTGCCAGCATGCACTGGATAATCATGGCAATCATCTCGCCGTCAGCTGCCGGAGTACTGTCACCGATACACTCACAGCCAAGCTGTGTCGTCTCCTTCAAGCGCCCCTGATAGCTGGAATTGTTGATAAAGGTATTGCCCATATAGCAGAAACGCAGCGGCATGGTTTCATCCATATAATACTTTGCCGCGCAGCGGGCGATAGACGGTGTAATATCCGGGCGCAGTACCAGAGTATTTCCCTCTCTGTCAATAAATTTAAACATTTCTCTGGATACAACACTGCCGCGCTCTTTATTGAAAATATCAAAAAATTCAAAGGTCGGTGTCTGGATATCGTGATACCCGAAGGTTTTAATCAACGCATGCAGTCTGTCTTGAATACAGAGCTTTCTCTCACACTCCAGATTATAAATATCTCTGACACCCTCAGGTGTATGTAATAATTGATTGTTCATGTCTCTTTCCCCTTAAACACTTTATTGTAGTAAAGTAGTAATTCGCTAATTAGTTAATACTATAACTTAAAAAATATATTCTGTCAATCCCGTTCGTTCAAATCTCTCTGCAATGCCGGCAGATAATGGACAAATGCAGCACCCTCCGCCATAATCCGGTAGCTTTTGTCGATTTCATCATAGGTAAAGCTCTTGCGTCCGCCTTCCAGCGCCCGGTCATAAAAGCATTTTATTCTGGAAAATGGCAGATAATACATCTCGTCGCGCTTTGTATAAGAAATCAGCAGGAAGGCTATCCCGCCCTGATGTTCAAATTCCTCCATAAAAGCAATCTGATGGGCATGCACATTGGCAACCGGAAACGTATCTTTGGCGCATTCCTTGGCGTCAAAGCAGACCGGTATGCCCTGTACGGTGCCAATATAGTCTACCGTACTCTTCTGGTCGAAATAGGCAAGCGTAATATGACGGCTGTCCTTATCCATCTGTATCGGCTTAATCGGTGTCGGTATCTTCTGGATAAGTGCCAGATGCTTTTCCCTGTAGGTATCGTTGGTGTGATTGATTAATTCCTCTAATGCAGAGCCTCTTAAGCCTCTGGAGTTCCAGGTTGCCATTGTATTCCCTCTCCTTCCATCACACGTATAAAGGATGCCGGAAGCGGTGCCGTAATATGCTTTCCTGACAGATATGCAAGCTGCCCGGAAAACTCCGGCAGATACAGCTCATAGGAATGTAAAAGCTGTGCTGAAATCTGATATTTCTTTCCATAATACTGATTCAGCTTCGCTTCTCCATACTTCGGATCACCGATAATCGGATGGCCGGTCGAAGCCAGGTGCGCACGAATCTGGTGGGAACGTCCGGTAATGAGCTTAACCTTAAGAAGTGTAAGCTCGTGATTTCCGGCAAGCGGCGTGTAGGATGTCTGTATCGGCAAATCCTCCGACGTCCGGGGAGTCTCTCTGATGGTGACTGTATTGGTACGCTCATTCTTGCACAAAAACCCGTCAAGAAGCTGCTCTGTTTTCATCTCACCCTTCACAAGACACAGATAATATTTAGACAGACTGCGTTCCTTGAATACTGCTGACAATGCCTGCAGACCGACAAGCGACTTTCCGGCGGCAAGAATGCCGGTTGTATTTCTGTCGAGGCGGTTGCATACAGAGGGCCGGAAGCTCTTTAAATCTGCTTCTGTCAGTTCACCCTTCTCAAGCAGATATGATATCAGCACTTCAACCATCGATATGTCCGAATCCTTTGCTTTCTGGGAAAGAATATTCTCAGGTTTGTTAAAAAGAATAATATGCTTATCTTCGTATAAAATATCCGGTTTTATCGAGGTCTGTGCAACCTGTCTGTTTCCGGAAAACTTTGCGATCGTTTCATCAGACAGAAAAAGCCTGATTTCATCGTTTAAGCAAAGCATCTCAGCACCGGCTGCCTTTTTCCCGTTCAGAGTAATGTTTTTTTTGCGCAGCATCTTATAAAGAAACCCTTTTGGAGCCAGATTCAGATATTTTGACAGAAGCTTGTCCAGACGCTGTCCTTTTTCATTTTCCTTTACAATCAAGGTCTGCATATCATTCTCCTATAAAATTAAGGTAAGCAGCAGCTCGGCGGTACGGGTATCTTTTGCTGCCTGTTTTTCGTCTGTCGGCATGGCTGCCAGCTCACCGACTCTTTTTAAAAATTTATTTTTATCGGTAAAAATCTTAATATTCGGCTTTAAGCCATTTCTCTTATACATGCCCGCAAGATAATCCTGTGCATAAGCAGTATCGTATTTAGGATGACTGGCATATCCACAGAGATTGCCGTCACGGATTACCACAAAATCAGTAGGCAGTATCTTTTTCTCCGTCGAAATTAATATGTCGGTATAGAGAATCGCCTCGCCAGACAGCCTCTGTACTTCTTCATATACTTCCCTTGTCTGTGAACGGTACGGCAGCAGCATAAAAAAGCTTACCGTAAATTTGGCGGCAGGAAGAGAACCTAAAATAGCCATTAATGTAAGAATATTTTCTCTTGAACCGGTAGTTAGATAACCGGTCAGGAAAATGGCTGCTATAATGAGATAGCTTATCAAACAGATGATGGCACGTTGTATTTTTTTCTTTTTAATATATTCTAATTGTCCTTTGTATACAGGCTTCATTTTTTATCCTCTTACTTTATTTCTGTTAAAAAAATTTTAATATCAGCTCATGTGGTATCAGTTTTGCCAAAACGTGGAATGCCTTCATGGTTCCGCTGTATACAGAAATATTCTTCCCTGCAATAGAATCCCGATATGCTTTTTTTACCACTTTGACCGGGTCTGCCATCACAAGCTTTTTGTAGGCAGGAACTGTTCCCGTCTGTTCAGCAAGGTTAAAAAACTCTGTCTTTACAGGTCCCGGACATACAGCTGTCACTCGGATGTTCGTATGAGCAAGCTCCTGGTTCAGTGCTCTGGAAAAGCTCAGCACATAAGATTTGGTTGCTGCATAGACAGCAAAGCCTGGCTGTGGAAGAAACGACGCCGCAGATGCCAGATTAATGATGCGTGATTTTTTTGCCATATATGGGAGCACCAGCCCGGTCATCTCTGTAAGCGCCAGACAGTTTACCTTCACCATGGAAAGCTGGTCGATTAAGGGCAGATTGTTAATCTTTCCGATTTTTCCAAAGCCTGCACAGTTAATCAGAAATTTTACTGAAGGCTTTTTCTCCTTCAGCATATAGCCAAGAACAGCAGATGCCTCAGAGCCTGACAAATCTGCCTCGATTGGAACCAGTTTTGTATGCACTTCCTTTGCAAGCTCCTTAAGCCGCTCTCCTCTTCTGGCAATCACCCAGATTTCATCGAGTGTTACAGGTTCTTTATCCAAAAGCTTTACAAATTCTCTTCCCATACCGGAGGAAGCTCCCGTCACAATTGCTATCGTTACATGCTTCATGATTTCTGCTCCTATTTTGTTTTCTTTTTATGAACATTACGGATTGCTTTTTTCTTTGCAGGTACAGACTTTTTCTCCTCCTGCTTCTGTTTGCTGCGTTTTTCCTGGATTCGCTTTGCTGCCTCTCTCGGACGGATCAGACAGTGTTTGTCAAAGCCGACCAGATCCATTCTGCCTGTCTTTTTAAGAGCCTCCAGAACCAGCTCATAATTGGCAGGATTACGGTATTGTATCAAGGCTCTCTGCATTGCTTTTTCATGCGGATTTACCGGTACATAGACCTTTTCCATGGTACGGGGGTCGAGTCCGGTATAATACATGCAGGTTGAAATGGTGGACGGTGTCGGATAGAAATCCTGCACCTGTTCCGGCATATATCCTAAATCCCGCAGATATTCGGCAAGCGTGACCGCCTCCTCTAACGTAGAGCCGGGGTGTGAAGACATCAGGTACGGCACCAGATACTGCTTTAATCCCAGCTTTTCATTGATTTTCTGATAGCGTTCCACAAAGCTTCTGTAAACAGAATTTTCCGGCTTCCCCATGCGCTTTAAAACTGCATCTGCCACATGCTCGGGAGCCACCTTTAGCTGACCGCTTACATGGTACTGACACAGCTCACGAAGAAATGTCTCGTCCTTGTCTGCCATTACATAATCGAAACGGATACCTGAACGCACGAATACCTTTTTGACACCCGGAATATCACGAAGCTTACGAAGCAGACTTAAATAATCCTTATGGTCTACCTTCAGATTTTTACATGGCTGCGGGAACAGACACTGTTTATTCGGGCAGGCACCCTTCGTAAGCTGCTTTTCGCAGGAGGTATGGCGAAAGTTCGCAGTAGGACCGCCGACATCATGGATATAGCCTTTGAATTCCTTATCCTGCGTCAGAAGCTTCGCTTCTTCAATAATGGATTCGTGGCTTCTGGTCTGAATAATTCTTCCCTGATGGAAGGTCAGCGCACAAAAGCTGCAGCCGCCAAAACAGCCGCGATTGCTTACCAGACTGAATTTTACCTCCCGGATAGCCGGCACACCGCCTGCGTCTTCATACGAAGGATGATAATTTCTCTGATATGGCAGCGCATAAACATCATCCATCTCTGTCTGTGACAACGGCTTTGCTGCCGGATTCTGCACCACATAAAGGGTATCGGAATATTTCTCTACCAGACGTTTCCCTGAAAACGGGTCCGTATTACAGTACTGGATGTAGAAGCTCTTTGCGTAGGCTTCCTTCTGTGTTTTGATTTCATCAAAGGAAGGCAGCGTCAGTGCATCATACACGCTGTCCAGTTCTCTGGTCTTATAGACAGTGCCATCAATAAAGGTAATATCTTCTACGGGAATGCCGCTGTTTAACGCATCAGCGATTTCTACCACGGAGCGCTCTCCCATTCCGTACATCAGGAGGTCTGCCTGTGAATCCAGCAGAATCGAGCGCTTCACCTTATTAGACCAGTAATCATAATGTCCAAGCCTTCGCAGACTTGCTTCAATACCGCCGATTAAAACCGGCACATTTTTATATACCTGACGAATTAAATTACAATAAACGACGGTTGCATAATCCGGTCTTTTCCCCATGATACCGCCCGGTGTAAAGGCGTCCGTCTGGCGGCGTTTTTTGGACACACTGTAATGGTTCACCATGGAATCCATGTTTCCGCCTGTCACGAGAAAGCCCAGACGTGGCTTGCCATAAATCGTTATGCTGTTTTTATCCTTCCAGTCCGGCTGTGAAATGATACCGATTCTATAGCCATGTGATTCCAGAACACGGCTGATAATCGCATGCCCAAAGGAGGGATGATCTACATAGGCATCACCGATTACATAGACAAAATCCACTTCATCCCAGCCACGCTCCTCCATATCCTTCCGGCAGAGCGGTAAAAACTGATTGTTGCCTGTCATATCGTTTTCCTCTACTTTCTCTTGTAACTTTTTTACCGGTTAAGAATCTCTTCATAATTGCTGATATAATAATCTGCCAGTTCACGCTTTTTTTCCTGCTGTGATGCAGAATACGCATCCTCCACGGCACAGACCCTCATCCCGGCATTTTTCCCTGCCATAATGCCAAAAATAATATCCTCGAACACCAGACAATTTTCAGGAAGAACCTCGATTGCCCCGGCAGCTTTGAGATAACATTCCGGATCGGGCTTTCCCTTTTTGACGTCATATCCGGTAACGATGAAAGAAAAATAATCAAAAATGCCATGCACTTTAAGTACCATTTCTACCAGCTCTCTGGAGTTACTCGTGGCAATCGCCATCTTTATCTGTTTTTCCTTCAGTAAATCCAGAAATTCCTGTACTCCTGACTTTAATGGTACCTCCTTCTCATATTTTTCCCAGGCCATCTGATTCCAGTCACTTTGAATCTTCTCCAGACTGTCCGGTATCTGGAAGCGTTCTTTGAAATACATGGCTGTCTCAGAAAAGCTCATGCCTTCGATACAGCTTTGCAGTCCTTCCGGCAGAGGGATCTGAAATCTGCCGAGATATTCCCTGTCAATTTCTCTCCACATCCACATGGAGTCAACCAGTGTTCCATCTAAATCAAAGATAACGGCTTTTGTATTTGTAAGCATTGCTGCCATCCTCTCTGTACTTTATTTTAGTTCCTTTATGTTTCTTCTGCTGTGTCAAACGCATCATTTCTGAGACATTCCAGCTCTTTTTCAGAAAGCGGACGGAAGCCGCCCTTACCTAAAGTCTCATCCAGCAAAAGACTTCCCATAGACAATCGTTTCAGATACGTGACAGTAAGTCCGACTGACTCAAACATACGCTTTACCTGATGAAATTTTCCTTCATAAATGGTAAGCTCTGCCTCTGATTCAGATTCATTTGCCCGTAGTATTTTCATCTCTGCCGGAAGTGCCTGAAACTCTTCATCAATCGTGATGCCCTCGGCGAACTTCTTTCTCATCTCTTCTGTTATCATGCCATCTACTCTGGCAAAATATACCTTCGAGACATGATGCTTCGGTGATAAGAGCCTGTGAGCCAGCTCACCATCATTGCTGATTAGCAGAAGTCCTTCGGTGTCCTTATCCAGACGTCCAACCGGGAACAAATCCTTACGCTTCTTATCTGTAATCAAATCCAGTACAGTCGGTGCTTTTCTGTCTCTTGAAGCGGATAAAACACCTGCCGGTTTATACAGCATATAGTATTCCATTGCTGTGTATGTGACCTGTCTTCCATCGAACAATATCACATCCGTATCTGATACCTTTACATCTGCTTTACTGACCGGAGAGCCGTTTACTGTAACTCTTCCTCGCCGTACTGCTTCTTTAATCTGGCTTCTGGTGCCAGCACCCATATCTGCCAGAAATTTATCCAGACGCACAGTAAACCTCCTCCTTTTCCCTTATCTATCCTGTACATTCTTTTTCCTCATTATATAATTTCTCAGATATAATGTCAAATCTTAATAATCTCCCATGGCTGTCTGCGTTTCTATAAGTCTCAGAATCCAGTAGGGATTAACGCTCAGCTCTTCATAATGTTCTGTTTTCAGATACATGCCCAGATGCAGATGTACATCAAAATTGCCTACTGTTCCTTCCACCTTGCTGTAACCAGAATCGCCCATAAAGCCAAGCAGTTGTCCTGCCTTCACTGTATCACCCTCTTTAAGTCCGTCCGCATAGCGGTACAGGTGGGCATAATACAGATATGCACCATGCGGGCTGCGGATGCCGACCCGGTAACCGCCCTTTTCCAGCCAGCCAAGCTTTTCTACGACACCGTCTGTCATGCTGACAATCGGGTAATAGCCTCTCTTATTATTGAGTGCCATGATATCTGTACCCTCGTGGGAATGTGTCACATTCTGATAGGAGCGCTCGGACAGCCAGGATTGTGCGTAAGTGATTCCCCATTCTTCTGTGCGGCTGCTTTTCATAACTGGAAAATAAACCAGGTCAGAAAGTATTGTTTGATATGATTTTGCCAGTAAAGTAAGTTCATTGCCCTGATGCTTTTCATAATATTCTGCCAGTGTATCATATTCCTCTATCGTGATGGGAAGGGTTGGAATTTTTTCATCTGCACATTGATAAAAATGGGATGCTGCCATCAGCACAGCCAGTATGTTCCATTTACTGTCCTCTGTCTGAGTATCGAGCTTTTCCAGACATTCGATAAGCTCCGGCTTTAACTGCATACTGCGAAATTCCTCTGTCTCATTGGCACAGGAAGGAATATCAGGCATTCCCTCTCTCCCATAAAGAATGAAAAGCGTTAAGAGGATTGTTCCGGCAGACAGCAAGAACAGACAGAGCAGACGTTTAAAAAAACGTCTGCTCTTCGCCGGATATAAAAGGCTCTTTTTGATTCTTCGTTTCATACAGAAACCTTCCATAACTTTCTTGTTATTTTCTATTCCGCACAGGTCTGTCCTATGAAGCCTATTTCGTTGTTGTCTCCTCAACAGTAAGTCCGTTTTCCTCTGTATCACCAAAGATAAATTTATGAAGCTCTTTGGTATTCTGGTCAAAATCAACATCCAGAACACTCATCTTATTATAGTAGCTTTCCTGGAAGCTGTTGTTGACCGGGATACGCATCTGCTCCATTTCGCAGGATAATACACCCTGATCCGT
>JAGANQ010000024.1 GCA_017624115.1 Lachnospiraceae bacterium | reverse complement strand
TGTAATCAGCATCATTCGCCGGAAAACAGTGCTGTAGATAAATATCTGTCACCGGAATCCGGCAGCAGTACAACCATATTCTTACCTTTATTCTCCGGTCTCTTGCTTAGTATCTGTGCTGCCTTCAGCGCATGTACTTCATTTCCATCCGGACTGGTATAAAATTTATTTACATCCTTTACCTTAATTGCTGGCATATATAAGCTTCGCCACCCTTCCTGTTATTTTGCATAAGGATCCTTAAGTCCCAATGTATCTGCTGCCACTTGCGCAAACTCATTCGTATAGGTTCCAGTATAGTCCACATTTCCGTCTACCCATCCATACTGCTTCAGATAATCAAAGGTCACTGCCAGTCGGTCCTCCGGGATAACCGGATAATCCAGCCACACATCTATCTCTGATTCAATCGCTTTTCTCATCGTCTCTTCCGAGGTATTCATGTATTCAGCCGCCCACGTAATAAACTCATCAAAATATTCATTCTTAACTGCTTCGTGTACCTGATAATAAGCAGTAATGAATCTCTGCAGCTTTTCAGGCTCTTTTTCTATGATATTATTGCTTGCCATAATGGTTCCTGTATAATAATCAGGAATATAATCCCACGCTCTTCCCAGAACATGTCCGACTCCTTCCTCTTCTGCGAGTACGGCGTACGGATTATGGATAATGGTTGCATCCACCTCTCCTGATGTCAGCGTTGCATATGCCGTCTGACGGGTACCGTTTGCTATCAATGTAACATCTCCCTCACTGATATTGTTCTGCTCCAGCATCTTCAGCACGGACAGTCTCATGCCGCCTGTTGCCCCTGCAGTACCGATTGTCTTTCCCTTCAGGTCTGCTATGTCCTTCACGTCATTGTCTGCAATCAGCCAGTAGCAGCCTGAATAACGCCACATATTTCCTACAAGCTTTGCCGGAACACCATTGTAAATGCCGGGAATATATGAGCTTGGATCGCCATCAGCAACATCGACTTCTCCTCGTGTCACCAGAGAAAGGATATCATTTGCTGTAGCCGCCTGTGTTGCCTTTGCTGTCTGTGTTGTTTCTGCTTCCTTTTGTGCTGCATTCTGGCAGCCGGTCAGAAGACCTGCAATCATTCCTATACTAAGTACTATACTCAAAATTTTCTTCTTCATTATCATTTTCCTCCTTGTTAAACTCTTCTCCAATTATGACAAATAGCATATTCGATTCCTTTTATCAGCTTTACAATAGAAATAGAAAGCACCGTTACCAGAAGCACCAGGAAAAACATCTGCTTTGTATTCAGCAGATTCTGTGCCTGTGTCAGCAGATAACCAAGACCTGCTCTCGCCGACTGCATCTCTGAGAATAAAACCGTGGTAATTGCTGTTGTAGCAGACAGACGCAGTCCGTTAAACATAGACGGTGTCGCAGCCGGTAAAATTACCTTAAAGACTGTCTGAAACCGGTTTGCCTGAAATACTCTCGCCACCTTCAGATACTCTGTCTTACACTGCTTTGCCCCAGTGACTGTATTATATAAAATCTGAAAATATGCTGACAAAAATATAATAAATGCCTTCGATTGAAACCCTATTCCGAACCAGAGCACCAGCATCGGCAAAATTGCTACCTTGGGCATGGCCATAATCGCCGAGCAAAAGACGCCGCCACAGTGTTCCGTCTGTGATAATCTCTATACCCTCTGCAACAATCGATGTCGGCGATGCCAGAAAAACCTTCAATATTTTCCCGGAATCCACTGCATACTGCATCCACAGCAGCAAAGCGGCTATCGTCAGAAGCTGTGCCAGATTAATCCATGTAAATTTCTTTTTTCCTGTCTTTTTCTTAGTCCTTTGTGCCATATGTATATTCTCCCTGCTTTACCTTCTCGCTCTCAAAATACTTTCTTTTACATTCTGTTCCTTCCAGAATTACATTTTGCGTAATCTGGTGGGAAATGTGTCCCGAGAAATTCTCTATCGTTGTTGTATCTATGACATCACAGTAGAATGGAGCCAGCTCCTTAAACCACGGATATTCCTTTGCATATTCTCTCCAGATTTCTCCATACGGACAATAGTCCTCTCCCCATTCTTTAATCCATCCGGTTCGGGGCAAATCGCTGACCTGTCTGAATTCCTCCAGTGTCTCTGTGGTAAGTCCCAGTTCTTCCGCTTTTTTCTTCATCTGATCGGAACGATCCACCGCAAGCTCAAAAATGCTCTCTGGACACCGTTCCCTCGATTTTATAATTCTCTTTTCCCATATCGTTTCCTCCTGATTTAGATAACAAAACTTCTGTCATTATGTCTCCGCTGCGGGCGTAACTGCTTTAACAGCACATTTCTTATAGAAAAAAACAGAGCCAGGAATTTCCTGCCTCTGCTGTATGTATGCTGCCATATAATCGTAAAAGACTGCTCCAGGACAATTCGTCTCAAAGCTAATCTCCAACACCAGGCGACATTCGCATATTCATACAGCTTCGGCAGCAACAACAACACATACAACACATTAACTTTTTCATAACGTTCTCCTTTCCGCTGAACATTTTCTCCGTCAGGATTTTTTGCTGCAGAACTCTATAGCAAAAAATGAGGTCATAAATCGCCTGTCTATAAAGCAATTTATAACCTCCGGTTGTCCAGTCAGTCATTTCATATATTTCCTAGTTGGTTACTAGGTTTTATTGATTAAATTTAATATACTACTATTCTTTCGATTTGTCAATCACATTTTAAAAAAAAGAAAGGAACCGGAAAACACGATACACATCCTGTTCCGGTTCCTTCTATAATTATATCATTACATCAGCTAAGCTGTTCCTTAAGCTTTTCTCTGTTGAGAGCATGCTCTGGATGATATACCATGCGATACATAAACAGACTCATCGCAATAGCACCCAGACCATCTACTACCGAATGCTGCTTCAAGAATACCGTCGCGAGACAAATCGACACCATCAGGATAAAAGATACTGTCCTGATACCCCGTCTGTTCTTAAGTGCCTCACTGTTTCTCACCGCAATATGCACACCAATGGAATTATACACATGTATGCTTGGAAATACATTTGTCGGTGTATCTGTTTTCCAAAGCCCTCTTACCATATCCATAAAGATATTGTCTCTTGTCAGCTCTGTAGGTCTTAAATCGTGACCGTTTGGCCATACAGTACAAATAGCAAGGCTCAATGTCATTCCGATAAATAAAAATGAACACAGCCTGTAGTAGTCATCCTTATTGGTGAAAAAGAAATACAAGACTGCAACCACCACATATGCAAACCACAAGAAATACGGTATAACAAAATATTCACAAAACGGTATGTAATCATCCAGCTCCACATGAACAATATCATAACGGACTACATTCTTCTCAAGGAAGAAAAACCATGGCAGATATATCAATACATATAACATCACCCACGCATGCTTATACTTAGCAATAAACTCCTTCACTGCTTATTCTCCTTTCCCATAAACTCCTCTTACCACATCTACATTTCATACAACTTCATACATTGAGCAGATTATAGCACAGTCATTTTTTATTGACAAGAGAAACGTCTGAGAATTAAGGAAGATTTAATTAAATCCAAAGAATTTCTGCGTTATCTTATATCCCATCTCAGAGACCTTGCGTCCGCCTTTGCCCGGCAGGTTCATTGTGCGCCCCATGATACCGTGCCGCAGTCTGAAATACAGTCTTCCGTCCTTTTTCTTCAGATATTTCCAGAGTTCCTTTTTCTTTTCCAGATTTTCCTCCGTGCCGGAGCGAATCAGCATGATAGAAGAAATCGTCATCATAATTTCCAGATACTGCATCATATAATGGCGCAGCTTTCTTGACGGAATCAGCTTCCTGTCATAAAGATTATATTCATCTATCATAATTTTATTTACACGAAGCTGCTGGTCTATTCGGGAAATCATCACCTTCTCATTGACAGACTGATCCTCCCTTCCTATGTAATAACGGTAAAAATTCACATCCAGATAATACAGCGTTTTCACATACGGAAGCGGCTGATACACAAAAATATTGTCTACATAGAAGGTATGTGACGGCAGCTTCAGTCCACAGTCACGCAAAAGCTGTGTACGGTAAATGACAGAATGCATCAGAATATACTGCCATTTTGTAAAGCCCCGCACCTGCTCCCAGGTGATAATCTCTCCCCGGGGAATTGCCGCATGATAATTCATAACCTTCTTATGCTTTGCGCCCTCCTTCTCATAGACAAAATTAGAAAGCAGCATATCAAGCCCGGTATTCTTCTGTACCATATCACGCAGCAAATCCAGAATCTGCTTATAGGCAGCCTCATTTACCCAGTCATCACTGTCCACTACCTTAAAATATACACCGGTCGCATTCTTAAGCCCTGTGTTGACAGCCTCTCCATGTCCGCCGTTTTCCTGATGAATCGCGCGCACAATACCAGGATGCTCTCTCTCCAGACGGTCGGCAATCTCCGGTGTCCGGTCCTTCTTAGAGCCATCATCGACAATCAGAATCTCGACCTCATCACCGCCTGCCAGAAGGCTCTCCACACAGTGCTCCATATAATTTTCCGAATTATAACATGGTACTGCTATTGATAACAGCTTCATTGTCGTCCTCCTTATTTCTCCGAAATCAATTCATCCGCCAGTGAAAGCGCCCGCTCCACTATCGCGTCAATATTGTAATATTTATATTCCGCCAGACGTCCGGCAAGATAAAAACCCGGGCAGTCCTTTACCAGTGCATGATAACGCTCATACAATGTGTGATTGTCTTCATTCATAATCGCATAATACGGAATCTCTTTCTCACTGTCCGTATAGGCAATCGGATACTCCCTCATAATCGTCGTGCCCGCTGTCTCCTGTCCGGTCAGTTTTTTAAACTCTGTGATTCTCGTAAAATCCTCGCTGACAGTGTAGTTTACAACTGCCTTCTCCTGATAGCTGTCAACCGACAGATGCTCAAATTCAAATCTCAGTGAGCGGTACGGCAGTCTGCCGTAGCAGCAGCCAAAGAACTCATCCAGCGGCCCTGTGTAGATAACCTTACCACTAAAAGGCTTACCTTCAAAATAAATCACACCGTCCTCAAGCTTCAGATAATCTCTGGCATCCACGCCCAGCGAAATATCAATTCCCGGATAAGCCAGCATCTCCTCCACAAGCGGTGTATAGCCTCGAAGCGGCATGCCCTGAAAGGCATCCTGAAAGTAACGGTTGTCTCTGGACAAAAGCACCGGCACTCGTCCGGTTACCTCCGGAGAAATCTCCTCCGGCTTCTGTCCCCACTGCTTCATCGTATAACGCAGGAAAATATGCTCATACACATATTCTGCCACTGCCTTTAAATCTTCGTCCTCCTGCTCCATCAGCTTAAGAATCGGCACACGGCTGCCCGCACCAAATGTTTCTGTCAGTTTTCTCTCCAGCGTATCCGCCATTTTCTCATCATAAACCATATGCAGCGTGTTCAGATTAAACGGCACAGGTATCATCTGCCCGTTTACATTTGCCACTACCTCATGGCTGTAATCATACCACTCCGTAAAACGTGACAAATAATGATATACACGCTCTATATTTGTATGAAAAATATGCGGACCATACTGGTGAATCAGAACGCCATGCTCATCACAGGTATCATAGCAGTTTCCCGCCACATGATTACGCTTTTCCAGAACAAGCACCTTCTCTTTTCCACGCTCTGCCAGCTCCCTCGCTACTACTGCACCGGCAAAGCCGCAGCCCACCACAATGCTGTCATACTCTCTTCTCAATGCTCTTTCCTCCTATTGTACATACTAAGCATAAAATATATCCTTCAAAATAACCGTCGTTTTTCATTAACTTTTTCTTAAATCTGTTTTCTTCAGCCTTCTGCTCCTTTTCAGTGCCGCAAACGCCAGAATACCCGTCACAGTGAAAAATATGGTAAATACCAGTTCATTCAAAATACTTTCCGTCACCACTGTCATATCCAGACATTCCGTCATGACTATTGACACCAGATTTGCCGCCACATGAAATATAACAGGCGCCCAGATTGTACCAAATGCTTCATACACATATACCAGAAGCATACCTATGAGAAATGCGTACAGTCCCTGCACAAAATTCCCATGATATACACCAAAAAGCAAAGAAGCCGCAAACATCGCTATATTTCTGCCCCACAGCACCTTAAAGCCCCGGTATGCCAGCCCGCGGAACAAAAGCTCCTCCACAACAGGAGCCGCCAATGCTACTGCCAGTAATTCCTCCAGAAGGCTTCCTCCGTAAATCGATTCTGCCACCTTTTCAAAACCCGGAAACAGCTTCATCAGCCCGCTCATCGCTATCCAGTAATTCAGTGCTATACAGGAGGAAACCGCCAGTATTACCAGGAAAATCCAGTCTGCCCATGCGCCCCTGCGTGATGCCTCCTCCTTCAGATATCCCTGATGCTTCATCTCGACCATGCAGAGTGGTATGACAATCAATGCGGAAATCAGCGTCCACAGCATCGGATGTGCCCGATAGACATCCATCGAAGCCGAAGCTGCCGCCGTTCCCACGCACATACCCACTATCACATATACAATCAGCATATAAACAGACCGTATCAGAATCCCTGCACGTGCTGCCATATTTTTCATTTCAAGCTCCTCCAATACATCTATTCTTTCCGACCATTATAACATTTTATGAGGGGTTTTTCCATCTTTTATTGTAAAAGGATTGACAAATCTGTTCTTGGAGAATATACTTTGATTATCAAACTATTATGAGGTATTACTTATGCTTAAATCAAAAATTATCGGAACCGGCAGCTTTCTCCCGGTTCATTCTATGGATAATACATTTCTGTCAACCATCGTCGAAACCAGCGATGAATGGATTACCGAACGAACAGGCATCCGTTCCAGACACATTGCTGCAGAGGAAACCACCGTTTCCATGGGTACCGCCGCTGCCAGAAACGCTCTGGAAATGGCTGCTTTGTCTCCTGATAAGATAGATTTTATTCTGGCTGCTACCTTTACTCCGGATTATATTATGCCGAACACGGCTTGTCTGATTCAGGCAGAGCTTGGCGCTTCCAATGCTTTTTGCTTTGATATCAATGCCGCCTGCTCCGGCTTTCTCTATGCACTGCAGACTGCAGATGCCTATATACACTCCGGCATGTGCAAAAATGTTCTGGTTATCGGCACAGAAGCCATCTCACGTGCGGTAGACTGGACAGACCGTTCCACCTGCATTCTCTTCGGTGACGGCGCCGGTGCCGCTGTATTGTCTGCATCAGCAGATGACAGTGGTTTTATCGATTTTCTGTCCGGTTCAGACGGGAGCAGGGGCTCTGTACTTGAGCTGAAAAACCGTGCGATTGCCAACCCATATCATCCCGCCGAGGCAGATACACTCTCTTATCTTAAGATGAACGGGCAGGAGGTATTTAAATTTGCCGTTCGAAAGATTCCAGAAATGGTTCTCACACTGACCGGGCGTAACGGTCTGACGCCTAAGGACATCAACCATTATCTGCTTCATCAGGCAAATGTACGCATCATTCAGGCTGCCGCCAAACGTTTAGAGCTGCCGGAAGCGCGTTTTCCGATGAACCTGTCCTCCTGTGGAAATACCTCTGCTGCCAGCATTCCCATTCTGCTCGACGAATGCAATCGAAACGGATGTCTGCATCGTGGCGACCGCCTCATTCTCTCCGGCTTCGGCGGAGGTCTGACCTGGGGAAGCGCGCTGTTGCGCTGGTAAAAAGTCATCCAGCTTATTTTTCTATTGACATTCGTTCCAAACAAGTATATACTCGCATACAGCTGAGCTTCTCATGCTCAGAAATTACATATACTACACGCTAGGGGAGCTTTTGCTGAGATTATGCTTACGGGCATTAACCCTCACTACTTGAACCGGATAATACCGGCGTAAGGAAGCATACATAAGAAGTCATTCTTTCTAAGAAAATTTCTTTGTTCTCCCCTCCTGTCGTAAGTAAAAGGAGGTTTTTTTATGAATTTTTTTGCATTTCCTACTGTGAACAGTTGGGATGAGGATGTATTCCAGCTTACATCTGCCGGAATCATCACTGTTGTTGTGCTGATTATCGCTTTAATCGCACTTGCTCTGGTTTTACAGCCAAAAGAAGTAAAATCCAGAAAATTCACTACCAAGCAGCTCGTCTTTTCAGCCGCTGCCATGGCACTTGCCACAGTAGCTTCCATGATTAAGGTCTTTGAGCTTCCGATGGGTGGTTCTGTCACTCTGTTCAGTATGTTCTTCGTCGTACTGATTGGCTACTGGTACGGGCCAAAAGCGGGCCTGATGACAGGCTTTGCCTACGGTCTGCTGCAGTTTGTGCTTGACCCGGTATTCTACTCCGTACCGCAGATGATTGTTGACTACCCTCTGGCATTTGGCGCTCTCGGTCTGTCCGGTTTCTTTTCGAACAAGAAATATGGTCTGCAGATTGGCTATGTAGTCGGCATCCTCGGACGCTTTGTCTTCGCTTTCCTGTCCGGTCTGTTGTTTTTCGCAGCCTACGCAGAAGGCTCCGGTATGAGTGCTCCGGTATATTCGATGTGCTATAACGGCTCCTACATCGCTGCAGAGGGTATCGTCACACTGATTATCCTGTGTATTCCGCCTGTAGCAAACGGACTGAAATATGTGAAGAAAATGGCTTTGGAAAACTAAAAATACAGAGGCTGTTGCATTTTTAGAATGTGCAAGTTGTGATAATTGCTATGCGAAGCAGAAAATCTGCATATTTTCAAATATAAGATTTGGAGAGATTGGCACAAAATTTGAAAGTTTCTTACATCCGGAGCTTTAGAAAGCAAATTTTGTGTCTTTGATGCAATCGACAAGCCAGGGCAGATGTCCGCTCAGGGAAGAACAGACCGTAGAAAAGTTTCGTGCCGCTCTAGGGCAGATATTGTTCCGATTGCAAAGCAATCGAGAACCTGCGCACAGCTGCGCCTTGTGCGCTTTAGCTGTGCTACTATCACAAAGTCGATATAAAAGCGCGTAAATGCGAACTCGCTCCTAACC
>JAGANQ010000023.1 GCA_017624115.1 Lachnospiraceae bacterium | reverse complement strand
GTAATCACTCTGGTAGCCAGCTTAACAATCGGAATACCTGTCACCTTGCTGATATATGGTACGGTACGGCTGGAACGAGGATTTACCTCAATAACATAGACCTCATCCCCGCACACGATAAACTGAATATTGATAAGACCTCTTACATGCAGTGCCCGCGCAAGCTTTTCGGTATAAGCTTCTATCGTCTCCACTGCCTTTGCGCTGATGCTCTGTG
This sequence comes from Lachnospiraceae bacterium, assembly GCA_017624115.1. Lineage (GTDB taxonomy): Bacteria > Bacillota > Clostridia > Lachnospirales > Lachnospiraceae > RGIG8607. The sequence goes on along the minus strand of JAGANQ010000023.1, from coordinate 53,463 downwards.
CCGGATAGACCGAGATACTGTCACCGGAGTGGATGCCTGCTCTCTCGATATGCTCCATAATACCCGGAATCAGGATATCCTCGCCGTCGCATACCGCATCTACCTCGATTTCCTTGCCGACCAGATATTTGTCAACGAGAATCGGATGTTCCTGCGCAATCTGATTGATAATGCCGATAAACTCACGAATATCCTCATCGCTGATGGCAATTCTCATACCCTGTCCGCCAAGCACATAGGAAGGTCTTACTAACACCGGATAACCAAGGTCATTAGCCGCTTTGATTGCTTCCTCACAGGTAAATACCGTATGTCCTGCCGGTCTTGGAATCTCGCACTGCTCCAGAATCCGGTCAAACAGCTCTCTGTCCTCGGCTGCATCCACGTCCTCAGCCGCCGTACCGAGAATCGGCACCCCCATCTTCATCAGCGCTTCCGTCAGCTTAATCGCTGTCGGACCGCCGAACTGTACCACCGCTCCGTCCGGCTTCTCTATCTCAACAATATTTTCCACATCCTCCGGTGTCAACGGCTCGAAATACAGCTTATCGGCAATATCAAAGTCCGTACTTACCGTCTCTGGGTTGTTGTTAATAATAATTGTCTCATAGCCGGCCTCACGGAAAGCCCATGTGCTGTGCACGGAGCAGTAATCGAACTCAATACCCTGACCGATACGGATAGGGCCGGAGCCAAGTACCAGAACCTTCTTTCTGTCCTTCTCCGCATTCACCTCTGTCTCGCTGCCAAAGCAGGAATAATAGTAAGGTGTTTCTGCTGCAAATTCTGCCGCACAGGTATCTACAATCTTAAAGGCTGCATGGATATCCCAATCATCCCGAAGCTTCTTGATTTCCTTTTCTGTTCTTCCTGTCAGCTCACCGATTACCTTATCCGGGAATTCCAGGCGCTTTGCTTCCTCTAACAGTTCCTTCGTAAGCGGCTGCTCCTTAAGTGCTGCCTCCATCTCTACAAGAATGGCAATCTTATCAATGAACCATATGTCAATCTTGGTAATGTCATGAATCAATTCATAAGAAAATTTTCTTCTCAACGCTTCTGCGATAACAAAAATACGTCTGTCATCCACACGGTGCAGTGCCTCTGTCAGCTCTTCATCACTCAAATCCGTGAAATTATAGGACATCAGGCTGTCCACATGCTGCTCCAGAGAACGGATTGCCTTCATCAGACCGCCCTCAAAATTCGTACAGATACTCATAACCTCTCCGGTTGCCTTCATCTGCGTCGTCAGCGTTCTCTTGGCACTGATAAATTTATCAAACGGCAGTCTCGGTATCTTCACGACACAATAGTCCAGTGCCGGCTCAAAGCTCGCATAGGTTTTCTTCGTGATAGCATTTTTAATCTCGTCCAGTGTATACCCAAGTGCAATCTTGGCTGCGACCTTGGCTATCGGATATCCTGTTGCCTTGGAAGCCAGTGCAGAGGAACGGCTTACACGGGGATTTACCTCGATAACACAGTATTCAAAGCTCTCCGGATGCAGGGCAAACTGCACATTACAGCCTCCGGTGATATTAAGCTCATTGATAATATTTAATGCAGAGGTACGGAGCATCTGATACTCCTTATCACCCAGCGTCTGGGAAGGAGCTACAACGATACTGTCCCCGGTATGAACGCCAACCGGGTCCAGATTTTCCATATTACATACCGTGATGCAGTTGCCTGCGCTGTCACGCATTACCTCATACTCGATTTCCTTCCAGCCTGCGATGCAGCGCTCTACCAGAACCTGTCCCACACGGCTTAAGCGCAGACCATTAGAAAGAATCTCTACCAGTTCTTCCTCATTAGCAGCAATACCGCCGCCGCTTCCGCCCAGTGTGTATGCCGGACGAAGTACAATCGGATAACCGATGGTTTTGGCAAATTCCACACCATCCTCTACATTTTCCACAACCTTTGATGCAGCGATTGGCTCGCCGATTTTCTCCATCGTCAGCTTGAACTCCAGACGATCTTCCGCCTTCTTAATTGTCTCGGGCGTAGTTCCAATCAACCGTACATGATGCTCCTTCAAAAATCCGCACTCCTCCAGCTCCATGGCAAGGTTCAGTCCTGCCTGTCCGCCAAGTGTCGGAAGAATACTGTCCGGCTTTTCCTTCATTATAATCTGCTCCAGAACCGGAACAGTAAGAGGCTCAATATATACCATATCGGCGATATCCTTGTCTGTCATGATTGTCGCCGGGTTGGAATTGACAAGTACTACTGTCAGTCCCTCTTCCTTTAAGGAACGGCATGCCTGGGTACCTGCATAGTCAAATTCTGCTGCCTGTCCGATTACAATCGGACCGGAGCCGATTACCAGTACTTTTTTAATATTTGAATTCCTTGGCATTATTTTGACACCTCCATCATCTTCATAAATCTGTCAAACAGGAAATTCGAATCCTGCGGTCCCGGACATGCTTCCGGGTGAAACTGTACGGTAAAAATATTCTTGCCCAGATAATGCAGACCTTCATTCGTTCCGTCATTTACATTGATAAAGCTCGGCTCTGCAATAGAGCTGTCCAGGTTCTCCACATCAACTACATAGCCGTGATTCTGAGAGGAAATATAAACCTTACCGGTTTCCAGATCCTTTACCGGATGATTGCCGCCGCGGTGTCCGTATTTCAATTTATAGGTGTCAGCTCCTGTTGCCAGTGCCATAAGCTGATGTCCGAGACAGATAGCAAAAATCGGCACATTGGAGTCATACAGCTTTTTGATTTCCTTTATGATATCCACACATTCCTTTGGGTCTCCAGGACCGTTGGAAAGCATAATGCCATCAGGATTTGATGCAAGAATTTCCTCCGCAGAAGTCTCTGCCGGATAAATCGTAACCTCACATCCTCTTTTATTTAAAGAACGGGCGATATTGTCTTTTGCTCCGAAATCCATCAGAGCTACTTTAAATCCATTGCCTTTTAATACCTTCTTTTCCTTGCAGGTAACCTTCTTTACCACACCCTCGCAGCGATATGCTTTAATTCTGGCTGTGACCTCCGCCAGATTATAATTTTCATTTGTAGTAATCATACCATTCATGGTACCCTTCTCGCGAAGAATCTTCGTGAGCGCTCTGGTATCAATGCCGCAGATTCCCGGAATATCATGCTTTGCAAGGAAATTCTGAATCGTATCCTCACTTCTGAAATTGCTTGGAATTCTGGATAATTCTCTTACGATATAACCGTCCGGCCATGGCTTTAAGGATTCCATATCTTCATAACAAATACCATAATTACCAATAAGTGGATAAGTCATAACGACTGCCTGTCCGGCATAGGATGGGTCTGTAAGTACCTCAAGATAACCTGTCATAGATGTATTAAAGACAATTTCACTGATAATTTCTCTCGTTGAACCGATACTGGTACCTTTAAATACCGTACCGTCCTCGAGGATTAGAAAAGCTTTCATTTTACCACCTGTTCCTTTCTTTTTTTGTTCTTTTGAATACCTGTTCGCAAAAAAAAAAGCAGAGGCAAGCTGCCTTTATTTAAATCTTATAGATTCTATCACACTTTAACGGATTTATCAAGATATTTTGAAGCATTTTTTTCTCTGCCCATGAATATCGTATAAGGAATGAATTCCATCTGAGGTATGCCATGAACTATATCCTGCACGGAATGCTGACATCATCCGGCTCTACCGGGGGTCTGCAGGTCAAAGTTGTCTCCTCCGCCACCAATTATCCCATAGAAAATGCTGTTATTTCTATTTCCTATACCGGAAATCCCGACAGTATCATTGAACAGGTACGCACCGATTCCTCTGGTCAGACAGAGATTTTGTCACTGAGCGCTCCCCCTCTGGAATACAGTATGGAGCCCGGTATCGAACAGCCCTATTCGGAATATACCCTGACTGTAACTGCCGAGGGCTTTGAGCCCTTTGACATTTCCGGTACAGAAGTGCTTCCCGACACCAATTCTGTTCAGGAAATCCGCCTTGACCCGATTACTCCTCAGGGTGAGGGCACGAATCTGGTCATCCCTGCACACACACTTTACGGTAATTATCCGCCAAAAATCGCAGAGGCTGAAATCAAACCGCTTGGCGAGTTCGGCGAAATCGTCTTAAGCCGGGTTGTCGTCCCGGAATTTGTGGTAGTGCACGACGGTGCTCCGACGGATCCTACTGCACGGAATCATTATGTGCGCTACCGCGATTACATTAAAAATGTTGCCTCCAGTGAAATCTATGCCACCTGGCCGGAATCCACCATCACAGCTAATGTTCTCGCCATTATGTCGTTCACGCTGAACCGGGTATATACCGAATGGTACAGAAACAAAGGTTATAATTTCACTATCACCTCTTCTACGGCTTTCGACCACAAATGGATCAACGGCCGCAACATTTTTGACAGTATTTCTCTTATCGTTGATGAAATCTTCGACCAGTACCTGTCAAGACCGGATGTACGGCAGCCGATTCTGACACAGTATTGCGATGGAAGAAAATCTACATGCCCGAACTGGATGACTCAATGGGGTTCTAAAAACCTCGGCGACCAGGGCTACTCTCCTATCGAAATCCTGCGGCACTTCTACGGCTCCGACATATACATCAATACCGCCGAGCAAATCTCCGGTGTTCCGTCCTCATGGCCGGGCTATAACCTGACTGTCGGTTCCTCCGGTGATAAGGTACGGCAGATGCAGGAGCATCTCGATGTCATTGCCGAGGTGTACACTGCTATTCCCCGGATTGCCGCTGACGGAATCTATGGTTCCAGGACGCAGGAAGCTGTCAGCGAATTTCAGTCTATCTTCGGTCTGCCTGTAACAGGAGAGGTAGATTTTGCCACCTGGTACAAAATTTCCGAAATATATGTAGGCATCAGCCGTATCGCCGAGCTGACCTGACTGGCTCCTTCTTCCGGAAATCTTTTATTTACATTCTTTCCTTCCTATACTATAATAAAAGGCAGGAACAAAAGTAAAATCCAGGAGGGAAAACATATGAAGGACAGCGTTCTGGTTATTATGGCAGCCGGCATCGGCAGTCGTTTTGGCGGAATCAAACAGCTCACACCCGTAGGACCGGGAGGCGAGATTATTATGGAATATTCCATCTATGATGCCATCCGTGCCGGTTTCAAAAAGGTTATATTTATTATAAGAAAAGATATAGAAGAGGACTTCAGGGCAATTGTTGGAGACCGTATTTCCAAATATATTGAGACAGAATACGTATTTCAGGATTTGGATGCGCTTCCTTCCGGTTATACCAGGCCAGAGGGAAGAACCAAGCCCTGGGGAACAGGGCAGGCAATCCTTTCCTGTCTCGGGAAAATCGACACTCCATTTGCCGTTATCAATGCCGATGACTATTATGGCAGAGAAGGCTTTCAGGTGATACACGATTTTCTTGCTAATCCGGGAACCTGCAGCAAGAAATATCATTTCTGTATGGCAGGCTTTGTCCTTGGCAATACCCTAAGCGAATTTGGTGCTGTGACACGCGGTGTCTGCAATGTCGACGAAAACGACAAGCTTATTAACATCGATGAAACACAGGGCATCTATAAGAACGGTGAACATGCCTACACCGAGAGCAATGGAACCCGCCGTGAAATCGCCTATACCAGTCCCGTATCCATGAATATGTGGGGATTTACGCCTGAGATTCTGACAGAGCTGGAGAAGCGCTTTGCCGGATTTCTTGATAAACTTGGCGATAATCCGTTAAAGGCAGAGTACCTTCTTCCTGAAGTCGTTGATACCCTGATAAAGGAAGGTCTCGCTGAGGTCAGCGTGCTGCACACCGATGATAAATGGTTCGGCGTAACCTACCAGGAGGATAAGCAGTTCGTTGTAGATTCCTTTGCTGCACTCACTGAAAAGAATATTTATCCAAAATATTTATTCCCGGAAAAGTAATTATTATGAAACTGCGAAAGAGGTTTTTATATGAAAAAATATTCTCTTCCCGTCATTCACATACGTCTGCTTGGCATAGGCTCTGTTTCCTTTGGCGAGTACTCTTTAACAGCAACAGACAGCCACTCAAAAAAGCTGTGGCTTTTACTTTCATATATGCTCCTCTACAGAAACAGGGAAATTTTACAAAATGAACTTATCGATTTGTTGTGGGAAAAAGAAAAGAGCAGCAATCCAGTCGGTGCATTAAAAACTCTGATGCACCGACTTAGGAAGCTTCTTGACACACTTCATTATCCAGAACCGCTTATTCTTCCTCATCATGGCTCATATGCCTTTAATCCTGCCGTCCCCTGTCACATTGATGTGGAAGAGTTTTCTGCACTTTGCAGAGAAGCAGAAGAACAAAAAGGAACTGTTCTTCAGGCAGAACGGCTTAAGCAGGCACTGGGCATTTATAAGGGGAATTTTCTGCCTGAAGCCAAAGAGAACAGATGGATTGCATCTCTTGCAGCACAATATCATGCCCTTTATCTGCAATCGGTACACACGCTGATTGAGCTTCTGCTAAAGCAGGAAACATATGCTGAAGCCTCTAATTTATGCTGGAAAGCGCTCAGTTATGCACCATATGAAGAAAACCTCCATTACTATCTGATATACTCCCTGTATTTGTCGGGAAGCTCTCAGGCCGCACTTACTCAATATAATGCCTCGCGAGACTTGTTTCTCTCCCGCTTTTCCAGGCTGCCCTCCGAACGTTTTCAGGAATTATACAAGGTTATCTCTGCCAGCCACAATGGTATTGAAACAGATCTTGATTTAATTGGGCAGGATTTATCAGAACCTCACTCTAACGGAAGCTTTTTCTGTGAATACGAAACCTTTAAGGAAATTTACCGGCTGCAATGCCGTATTATAAAAAGAACACAGGCATCTATCTATCTGTGTCTGATAACCATTACTCCGGCACCTGCCAGGGAACAGCTTAGCCAGAGTATGCTGCAGTTAAAAGAAGTTATGCTGGAGTTTCTCCGTGGCTGTGATATTTTCTCACGCTACAGCGAGTTACAATACCTTTTGCTGATTCCCTCACCGAATCAGCATGCGATAAAAATGATACTGGATCGTATCTCCACCCAGTACCATTTCCTTAATCCAAATAATACGATTGAGTATGCGATAAGACAGCTTGAACATGCAGATTAAAGACAGATGTCTACCATATTTCCACTGACAGGTTCCCTGACAGCGCTTTAAGTTGCTCAGCTTACTCTTTGCTCTTGCCAGCACACTGGACGCTGTTCTTGCCTTATTTCCTATCATATTCATATCATCGGCATAACCACAGGAAAATATTAGCATTTATAAGCATTTTTTAATCGCAAGGTACCTTGACAACCCAATCTATTTATCTTACAATTACGAGGTACCTTGCTTTTATATCTGTCCAGCAACATGATGTGGGGCAAAGACCTTTTGACCTTGATTTGATTTTATAAAAGGAGAATTATTATGGGAGAAAACAAAGAACTACTGTCATTGATGGAGCTCTGCGGTCATTTTCTGTACCACCGCAGGGGCGGGAAACGGGGACAGACGCGCATTCTTCGTCTGTTATATGAGCACGGAGAAATGTCCCAGCGGCAGCTTCAGGATATTCTTGATATCAAATCGGGTTCTCTCAGTGAAATCGTGCGCAAGATGGAAACCGAAGGTCTGATATTACGCCAAAAGCACCCTGAGGATCGCCGGAATATTATGATTCGAATCACAGAGAAGGGCATCCAAACCTGTTTGGAAACTACTCTTCATCTGCAGGAAGAAGAACGTATTCTCTTCGAAGCATTAAGCAGGCAGGAACAGCAGCAGCTCTTTTATCTGCTTTCAAAGCTTTTGATAGACTGGAAAGACCATTTCGAACAGTCGCTGTTCCAGCACAGAAAACCGGCCAGTGCTGATGATTTTCCTGAAAACACAAATAACTGCAGCAGAAATGAAGGAGGAACAATATGCTGAATTATATGAAAAAATACTGGTTCTTCGCACTTCTTGCCCCGCTTTTTATGGTGGGCGAGGTGTCGATGGATTTACTTCAGCCACGTCTTATGAGCACCATCATTGACGAGGGTGTGCTGGGGCTGTCCAACAATAATGTCGGTAATCTGAATCTTATTATCACTACCGGTCTTAAAATGATTGTTCTGGTAACACTTGGCTGCTTCTGCGGCGTTATGTCCGGTATCTTTGCCAATCTCTGCAGTCAGAACTTTGGCAATGACATCCGCAAGGATGCCTTTGAGAAGATTATGTCGCTCTCCTTTGAGCAGACCAATACCTTTTCCACCGGCTCCTTAATTACCCGTGTCACCAACGACATTACCCAGCTGCAGAATCTGGTAACACAGTGTATCCGCGGATTTGTCCGTACCTTCCTGCTATTCGCGGGAGGAATTGTCTGTATGCTGACACTGGATTTAAGCTTCGGCATTGTCATCGCCTGTGCACTTCCGTTTGTCATTATTTGTGTCATATTTTTCATCTCAAAGGCAAACCCTATGTTTTCCGTGCTTCAGGCAAAGCTTGACCGTGTCAACAATGTTATGCAGGAAAACGTCTCAGGCTCCCGCGTAATAAAAGCATATGTCCGTGAAGATTACGAACAGAAGCGCTTCAGTGAAGCAAACGGCTCTCTGGTAAAGACTCAGCTTGATGTACTGCTGCTCTTCTCCTATATGACGCCGATTATGAACATTATTTTAAATATCTCCATTGCCGCTGTCATCAAGATAGGTGCACTGGAAGTACAGGCAGGCTCCGCTACCCCTGGAAATGTCATGGCTGCCATTACATATGTCTCCCAGATACTGAATGCTGTCATGCGTATGACGATGATTTTCCAGACGGTCTCCCGTGGTGTTGCCTCCGGGCGCCGTATCAACGAGATTCTTGTCTGCACACCTACAATTACAGACGGCAGCTTTGACGGAAAAACAGATGTCAGGGGAAAAGTGGAATTCCGCAATGTATCCTTTGCTTATCCGGGCATGCGCGACAAGCTGATTCTCAACCATATCAATCTCACCATACATCCGGGCGAAACGCTGGCTATCCTCGGCTCCACCGGCTGCGGCAAATCCAGTCTCGTCAATCTGATTCCCCGGTTCTTTGACGTAACTGAGGGACAAATTCTGGTTGATGATGTCGATGTAAAAGAATATTCACTTTCCAAATTGCGCGATAAAATTGCCATTGCCCTGCAGAAAAGTGAAATCTTCAGCACCAGCATCTGCGAAAATATCCGCTGGGGTAATCCTGACGCAACTGATGATATGCTGATTCAGGCAGCTGAAACAGCACAGGCTATGGAATTTATAGAGACGCGTCCTGAAGGTATGCAGAGTGCTGTTACGCAGGGAGGTACCAGTCTCTCCGGCGGTCAGAAGCAGCGCCTTGCTATCAGCCGTGCTGTTCTCAAAAATGCAGAGATTCTTATTTTTGATGATTCCACCAGTGCGCTGGATTTAAAGACAGAAGCCAGACTTTATGAAGCACTGCGCAAACATCACTCTTCTGTAACCACGATTATGATTGCTCAGAGAATTGCATCAGTTAAGGATGCCGACCGCATTATCGTACTGGAAAACGGCAGTATCGCCGCCTGCGGAACGCATCAGGAGCTGCTTGCCGAAAGCAGTATCTATCAGGATATTTACAATTCACAGTTGAAAAATGGAGGTGAAATCGATGGCTAACAATAATCAGTCTCTCAGCAATTACAAGCTTCCCGGCACCCGCGGTCCCAAAGACCGTCAGGCTGTTGAAAAGCCAAAGGAAGGAAAAAAGACATTAAAAAGACTTGCCATGTACTTTGCGGCAGAAAAGAAAATGCTGGTATGTCTGCTTGTGGCTGTTGTTATCGTCGTATTATGCTCTGTCTATGCGCCTAATCTGCAAAGTCAGGCCATCGACAAAATCTCGGAGGGACACTTTAATGAACTGTCCGGCATTTTAATCCTTATGCTGATTGTGTACGGGATTCACAGCCTCTGCACGTTGTTCCAGAGCAGACTCAGTGCGATGCTAAGCCAGAGTATTGTGAAACGGATGCGTGAGGATTTATTTGACAAAATCGTCAATCTTCCCATCCGCTATCTCGACAGTCACTCACATGGCGATATTATGAGCCGTATGACGAATGATGTGGAGAATATTTCCAATACCGTTTCCCAATCCCTGAGCTCCCTTGTCTCCGGTATCCTTACCATTATCGGAACGGTACTGATGATGCTTTACTTCTGCCCACAGCTTACACTGCTCTCCTGCGCTACGGTTATCCTTACCATCGCAGCAACAAAATTTCTTTCCAGTGCCATGAGGAAATTCTACCGGAAGCGTCAGGTTCTGCTGGGCAGTCTCAACGGTACGGTAGAAGAGATGATAAGCGGCTATAAAACAGTTGTCGCCTATAACCGTCAGGAAGCTGTTATCGCAGAATTCAATAAAACCTCAGATGATTTGACAAAGACCGGCATCATTGCGGAAATTCTCGGCGGCTCCATGGGACCCGTAATGAATGTCATCAATAACATCGGCTTCGTAATTATCGCTGCATTCGGCGGATATTTCGCCATCAGTGGCGTCATTTCCATCGGTGTTATCTCGGCCTTCATAATCTATGCCAAGCAATTCGGACGTCCTATTGACGAGCTTGCTCAGATTTACGGACAGATACAGACCGCGATTGCGGGTGCAGAACGTGTCTTTGCCATCATGGACGAGGAGTGCGAGGACAAATCCGGAACAGAAAACATGGAGAATGCGACGGGTGTCATTACCTTTAAAAATGTCAATTTCTCCTATGTGCCGGGTAAACAGGTTCTGCGCGACTTTAATCTGGAGGTAAGAGCCGGTCACAAGGTCGCCCTGGTAGGCGCTACAGGAAGCGGAAAGACAACGGTTGTAAATCTGCTTATGCGCTTTTATGATATCGACAGCGGGGAAATTTTAATTGACGGTGTTAATATCAAGGATATTGACTGCAGAGAGCTCAGAAAAAATACGGCTATCGTTTTACAGGATACTGTGCTCTTTGCCGATACCGTAAAGAATAACCTGAAATATTCCAGAGAAGATGCCACAGATGCACAGGTTGAAGAGGCAGCGAAAATGAACAACTGCCATGGCATGATTTCACACCTTGTCAATGGTTATGACACAGAGCTTACACCGTCCGGTCTTAATCTTTCTCAGGGTCAGCGACAGCTTCTTTCTATTGCCAGAGCATTTCTGGCAAGCCCTAAGATTCTGATTCTCGATGAAGCTACCTCCAGTGTCGACACACGAACAGAGAAGCACATCCAGGATGCCATGGTAAAGCTCATGGAAAACCGCACCAGCCTAATTATCGCCCACCGTCTGTCTACGATTCAGGATGCCGACTGCATCGTCGTTATGGACAGCGGAAGCATCGTTGAAAGCGGCAGCCACGAAGAACTGATGCGCCAGAAGGGCCGCTACTATGAGCTGTATATGACACAGTTTGCCGGAAACGCCACGTAGCTAATAACCAAAAAGCTGCCACATTTAGCATACATGCGGCAGCTTTCTGTTATTACGCATTCATTTCTTTTTTGAAAGTACGGATATACTCCTGTATCACTGTTTTATCGTAATTACATTCCTTCATCAGCTTAATAAAATGGGAACCAACGATTGCTCCATCAATATAATCTCCGAATTTCTCCACATCTGCAGCCTGCCGGATGCCAAACCCCATCATCACTGGAATCTTCGAAACACTCTTTACCTGCTGCAAATAAGAGGCTACATTTTTGTGGAAATCGGCTGCCTGTCCGGTCACTCCCATGGAAGACACACAGTAGACAAAGCCCCTCGCGTTCTCTAACAGCATTGGGATTCTGTCCTTTGATACCGGAGACACGAGCTGCAGCAAAAGCGGTGCTCCCTCAGTCTTATCAAGCGCTGCCTGAAGCTCTCCCTGCTCCTCAAACGGTAAATCCGGTATAATCAGTCCGTCCACGCCACAGTCTGCACATTTCTTTGCAAAAGCTTCCAGTCCATAGTAAAGTACTGTATTATAATACATCATAAATACAAGCGGAACCTGACAATCCTTTCTCAGCTCCTCCACCATTGCAAATACCTTTTTCAGATTCGTACCCTTCTGAATCGACTCATAGGATGCCTGCTGAATCACTGGGCCGTCTGCAATCGGGTCTGAAAACGGAATACCCAGTTCAATAATATCTGTTCCCGCTTCCTCCTGCGCCCTGATAATCTCCTTTGTTCCCTCCATATCAGGAAGTCCTGCCGTCATATATGTGATAAATGCTTTTTCCTTTTTCTCCTGAAGCTGCTTTAATCTCTCTTCAATACGGTTTGACATGTTCTTATCCTCCATTTATTGATCTATCCCTTTTTCCTACAAAATTCTTATTTATTGCAATCCTCACCCTTTAAGTAAGCCGCTACCGTATGCACATCCTTGTCACCGCGTCCTGACAGGCACATAACGATAATCTGATCCTTTGTCATCGTCTTTGCCATCTTAAATACATGTGCCAGTGCATGCGCACTTTCAATCGCCGGAATAATACCCTCCAGCCTGCAAAGCTCCATCAGTGCATCCATTGCTTCCTTATCGGTTATCGATACATATTCTGCCCTGCCTGTTGCACGCAGATACGCATGCTCCGGCCCTACTCCCGGATAATCCAGCCCTGCCGAAATCGAATGAGCAATTTGCACATTTCCGTCCTCATCCTGCAAAAGATATGACTTCATGCCATGAAGAACACCCGGCATGCCGATTGCCATGGCACTGGCATGCTTTCCTGTCTCAATACCAAGACCCGCTGCCTCGACACCTATGAGACGCACGTCCTTTTCCTCGATAAAATCAGCAAACATACCGATAGAATTGGAACCGCCACCGCAGCAGGCAACCACTGCATCTGGAAGCCTTCCCTCCTTCTCCAGAATCTGACGCTTTGCTTCTGTACTGATAATGCGCTGAAATTCCTTCACCATCTTCGGATATGGATGCGGGCCTACCGCAGAACCAATAACGTAGAAGGTGTCCTCTGCGTCCTTTGCCCAGGTACGAATCGCCTCGTTCGTGGCATCCTTTAAGGTACAGCTTCCTGAAGTAACAGGTACGACGGTCGCCCCAAGCATTTCCATACGGAACACATTTAACGCCTGCCGCTCAATGTCCTCTGTTCCCATAAATACACGGCATTCCATGTTAAACAGCGCCGCTCCTGTCGCAGTAGCCACACCATGCTGTCCCGCGCCTGTCTCTGCGATAACCTTCGTCTTACCCATACGCTTCGCTAAGAGCAGCTGTCCGATTACATTGTTAATCTTGTGTGCTCCAGTGTGGTTTAAATCCTCTCGCTTAAGATAAATCTTCGGACCATACTTTTCCGTCAGACGCTCTGCAAAATACAGCGGATTCTCTCTGCCCACATACTCTTTCATATAATAATTATATTCTTCCCAGAACTTCGGGTCATGAATTGCCTCCTCAAAGGCTGTCTCCAGCTCCTTCAATGTATTCATCAATGACTCCGACACATACTGTCCGCCAAATTCTCCATAATATTTTTCCATCATACTTTCCTCCGTTTTCTTTTTCTATGAAAGCTTTTTCTCCCAAAGCCTTCTTTATCCCTCTGCCTTCCGTACTGCCTCGATAAATTCCCTCACTCTTTCCGCGTTCTTACCAATGCCATTCTCATTCTCTACTCCGCTTGATACATCAACAATATCCGGCTGCAGCAAACGAATTCCCTCTGTGACATTTGAAGCATTTAAGCCTCCTGCAAGCATCAAAAGCCTGCCTCTTCTGTCAAAGCTTTTCAAGAGCTCCCAGTCAAATACCTCTCCGTTTCCCGGCAGCTTTCCGTCAAAGACATATCCTGCGATATGCTCATGCTCTGCCGTTGCTTCAACTCTGTCGCACACATTCGCCGCCAGAAATACCGGAAGCAGCTCCTGCTCAAGGATTTCCTCCCGGCACTCCCCATGCACCTGGATATAATCAAAGCCTGCCTCCTTGCACGCTCTTACCTGCATAAGATTCGGTGATACCATCACGGCAACCTTTTTTATCTCCGGTCTTAATGCGCTGATAATCTCCTTCGCTGCCTCTATCGTCATGTTGCGTTTGCTCTTTGGATAAAACAGAACTACTCCGGCGTAATCTGCACCGTATCGGTTGAGAAGCTCCGACTCCCCTTTATCCGTAAGCCCGCATATCTTCACCTTCACCATCACTGATAAACCTTCTTCCACTCCATGGCGAGCTCCTTTGGATTCTCCGCCTCCATGAAAGCTCTTCCGATTAACAGTGCATCCACTTTGCATTCCTTCAGGAAATAAATATCCTCCGTCCTCGTCACACCGCTCTCCGATACAAATACGGTATTGTCATCCACCATTGCCGACAGCCTCCTGGTCGTATCAAGGCTTATCGTAAAATCCTTCAGATTCCGGTTGTTTACTCCGATTATCTTTGCCTTAAGCTTAAGTGCCCGCTCCATCTCAGCCTCATCATGTACCTCCACCAGACTGTCCAGTCCAAGGCTATCTGCCAGCTCATAATACTCCTTCATCTGTGCATCAGTAAGAATCGCTGCTATCAGGAGAATCGCGTCCGCTCCGATTACCTTCGCCTCATAAATCTGATAAGGGTCTATCGTAAAATCCTTGCGCAGTACCGGCAGCGGTGAAATCTGCCTTATCTGCTTTAAATACTCCATATTTCCGTGGAAATGATCTTCCTCCGTCAGGCAGGAAATCGCATCCACTGAAGCATTGTACTGGTCAATACGGTCTGTCAGCTCCAGCTTATTCTGGATAATTCCCAGGCTCGGCGAAGCCTTCTTAAATTCCCCGATAATCGACAATCCTTCCTTTGCCAGTGCCCCATAAAAGCTGATGCTCTTTCTTTCGGAAGCAAGCGCCAGACGCTTCATTTCTTCTTCGCTGATACGTGCTTTATGCTCTTTTAACCGTATTCTTTTATCTGCCACAATCTCATCCAGTATCATATCGCCGCTCCTTATAATCCAAAGAAATTTCTCATCATCACATCACCCTGCGGTGTCAGCACCGATTCCGGGTGAAACTGCAGTCCGTAAATCGGATATTTCTTATGCTTTACTGCCATGATTTCCCCACGGTCAGCATCTCTTGCTATCACCTGCAGACAATCCGGCATCGTCTGCGGGTCTGCCACCAGTGAATGATATCTTGCCACCCTGATCTGCTCTGGAAGCCCTTTAAACAGGTCAATGTCCGGCTCAAGATTGATAAGACTCTGCTTGCCGTGCATCAGATGCTCCGCGTAGGTAATCGTTGCACCAAAGGCTTCGCAGATTCCCTGATGCCCCAGACACACGCCCAGTATCGGGACCTCTCCCCTGCTCTTTTTTACCACCTCTTCACAGATGCCTGCATCTGCAGGTCTGCCCGGACCTGGAGAAAGGATAATGTGGGAAGGCTTCATTTTCATAAGCTCTTCTACTGTCATATCATCATTTCGTATAACCTTTATCTCCTCTTTTACGATTCCTCCAATCAGCTGTACCAGATTATAAGAAAAGCTGTCGTAATTATCAATCAATACTATCATTACAGCTCCACCTCCCCTGCTCTCTTTATCGCCTCAATCACTGCTCCTGCTTTATTTGCACATTCCTCATATTCATTTTCCGGCACACTGTCTGCCACAATTCCGGCACCCGCCTGCACATAAACCTTGTTACCCTGCTTCACCGCTGTACGAATCGCGATGCAGACATCAAGATTACCGGATAAATCAAGGTATCCGATTGCCCCGCCGTAGACACCTCTTGCCACCGGCTCCATCTCTCCGATGATCTCACAGGCACGGAACTTCGGTGCCCCGGAAAGAGTTCCCGCCGGAAGCAGCGCTGCCACTGTATCACAGCCGTCCTTATCCTCTCTGATCTGTCCGCAGACCGTCGAAGCAATGTGCATAACCTTGGAGAAACGATGAATCTTCATATATTCTTCTACTTCCACACTGCCATATCTGGCGATGCGCCCGACATCATTTCTGGCAAGGTCGACTAACATATTATGCTCGGCAAGCTCCTTTTCATCCTGCAAAAGCTCTTTCTCCAAAGCCAGATCCTCTTCCTCTGTCCTGCCGCGTTTTCTCGTACCCGCTACCGGGAAGGTTGTAAGCTTTCCATCCACCAGCTTAATCATAGTCTCCGGTGAAGCACCGGCAATCTGCATATCATCGCTCTGGATAAAATACATATACGGGGATGGATTCGTCGTTCTCAGAACACGGTAGGCATTTAACAGACTCCCTTTATAATCTGCCTCAAATCGTCTTGAAATTACCCCCTGAAAGATATCCCCCTCTCTGATATACTGCTTTGTCCGCTCTACCATCTCAATGTAACGCTCCTTTGAGGTATTGCAGATGAATTCCGGTGCCTCCGCAGCCGGAGCTTTGGGAAGCGGTGCCATATCATTCACCATATGGATAATTTTTTCTATCTCTAAAAGTGCTGCGTGGTAGCCCTGTTCCCCGTCCTCCAGTCTGGCATTGACAATGACACAGATTTTCTGAGTCAGATGGTCATAGGCAATCACCTTATCAAACAGCATTAAATCATAATCATTGCAGTCATTCTGCTTTAATTTAAGCTTCGGCTCTGCATAGCCAATCATCTCGTATGCAAAATATCCGACGAAGCCCCCGGCAAATGGCGGAAGCCCGGCAATTCTCGGTGCCCGGTATTCCTTAAGAAGCTTTCTTAAGGCTTCCATCGGCTCCCCCGGAACCTTTGTGCGGATAGCCCCGCTCTTAATCGTCACCTCACCGTTCTTGCAGAGAAGCTGTAATAACGGCTGAAATCCAAGGAAGGAATAGCGTCCCCACTTTTCACCGCCCTCCACACTTTCCAGTAAATAGTACTGCTTATCGAGTGCCGCGATTTTTCTTAACAGGGTAATAGGTGTAACAACATCTGCATAGATTTCTCTGGCAATCGGAACCAGTGTGTAGTCCTTCTCATATTGTCTGGTTTCTTCGTAGGTTAATGTTTTCATACAAGCCTTCCTTTCTTTTTATATACTGCTATTTAGCCATAAAAAACGCACCGCCTCCGGCATATGCCGGGGACGATGCGTGTCGTGGTGCCACCCCTGTTCTCTATGAAACAGCAGCTTTCTGTCCAAAACTAAAAATAAAAGGGTACTTTCCAATCGGAAAATACCCTGCCACCAATTCATAAACTCATTCTGATACGAGGAAATCCTCCCTGATATCTCTCCCCTGTAACGTGGGGCAACGGCGTCAGCTACTTGGATGCCCTTTCACCTTGCTTCTCCCAAATCCATTCCTGTCAGCCCTTCATACCGGTTCTCAGCAGCTCCGGCTCTCTGTGATGTACCTCTGGCAGTACTCGTTTTGTTCTCTGAATTTATCTTGCTTCTTCAATTTCCATCATTCTACCACTGAGAATGGCAGTTGTCAACTACTTTTTTCACCAGATACGTCTGCGCTTATTTATGGCAGCTTCCACGATTCCCGTCAGCATTCATGCCTCCTGCGCATCTACTGCAGCCTGCACAGTATCTGTGATTCCTAAAATCCCTCACCCGCTTCACTGCCGCAGCTATAGCAGCAACCGTTATTATCCCGGCTATGACTATTGTCGCTATCATAAGAAAAGCCCTCCTATCTGATACACCAGCACTGCCGCCAGCCATGCAAATACCAGTTGGAACAGCACCATGCCGAGTGTCCATTTCCACGAATGAGTCTCCTTCTTAATCGTAGCAATTGTAGCCGCACATGGTGTGTACAGCAGACAAAATATCATCAGCGCATAGGCATTCAATGCCGTGAAGCCAACGCTCTCCAGAATGCCAGTCAGTTCAGTCATTCCTGCTGCCGAATTAATATTTCCAATTCCAAATAACACAGAAAAGCTGGAAACAACCACTTCCTTCGCAGAAATACCTGAAATCAATGCCACTCCTATCTGCCACATGCCAAGCCCTGCCGGACGAAGCACCGGCTCCAGTATTTTACCGATTTCTGCGCCGAAGCTGTCTGCTACATGCTCTGTCATACCCTGCAGGTTAAAGTTCAATAAGAACCAGAGAATAATTGACGCAATAAATATTGTAGTTCCCGCTTTCGTCAGATAATCCTTGACCTTCTCCCATACATAGATGGCAATCGTTCTCGCATTCGGACTCTTGTACTCCGGAAGCTCTATCAGCAGAGTACCTTCCGTCTTTCCTCTGTCAAAATGATTGATAACGAGTGCAATTCCAATCGCTGCCAGCACACCGGCAAGATACAGCGAATATGCTGCCAGCATCGCATATTTTCCAAAAAACATATCCGCAAACAGCACATAAATCGGCAGTCTCGCAGAGCAGGACATGAACGGTGTAATGAGAATCGTTCTCTTCCTGTCCTTTTCCTTCTCCAGCGCTCTGGTCGCCATCACTGCAGGCACGGTGCAGCCGAAGCCCAGCACCATAGGAAGAAATGCCTTACCTGACAGTCCCAGCATACCCATGATACCATCCATGACATAGGCAACACGCGCCATGTAGCCGCTGTCCTCCAGAAATGCCAGCGCCAGAAACAGAATAAAGATATTCGGCAAAAACGTCAGTATTCCGCCCACCCCGGCAATAATCCCATCTACCAGCAGTGACTGCAGCCAGTCTGCCACTGCAAGCTTTATAAGTAACCCAGACACCGCACCAGAGAACCAATCCAGCGCTATCTCAAAATAACCCTTCAAAAAATCGCCAACGGTAAAGGTCAGGAAAAATACCAGTGCCATAATTCCAAGGAAAATCGGCACGCCCCATACCGGATGCGTCAGGTATTTATCCACCTTATCGGTTGCCTGTGCCTTACTTTCTTTATTAAACAGAGTATCCTCCACGATTTCATCAATATAATTGTACTTCTGATGAATAATCTGTTTTTCATAATTGATATCAGCAGCTACTGCTGCCTTCGGATAATATTGTATGATTTCCTCGTCCTGCTCCAGCAGCTTTATTGCATACCAGCGGCTGTGCACCAGCTCACCATAATATTTTTTCAGATTTTCCTCTGTCCGGCTGATAGCAGCCTCCAGCTCCGGCTCATAGTGAACCACTCTGTCCTTCACGCCTTCCTCATAATGATGAAGCACAGCATGCAGCAATACATCAAGCCCCGTGCGCTTTCTTGCCGAAACCGGCACTACAGGTATGCCTCCGAGCATCTCCGGCAGACGGTGCAGGTCGATTTCCATACCGCGCTCCTCCACGATATCCATCATGTTAAGAGCCAGAATAACCGGCTTGCCCATCTCCAAAAGCTGAAGCGTCAAATACAGATTTCTTTCCAGAGAAGACGCATCCACAACATTTACAACCACGTCTATATTTTCCTGCATAATACACTTTCTGGAAACCTTTTCTTCGATTGAATAAGATGCAAGGCTGTATATACCCGGCAAATCAATCAGCTTAATCGTCCTGCCCTTATAGGTTGTGCTGCCCTCCACACGTTCTACCGTTACACCGGGCCAGTTTGCAACCTTCAGGTTCGCTCCTGTAAACGCATTGAATAATGTTGTCTTTCCACAGTTTGGATTTCCGATAAACCCTACTGTAATTTCTTTCTCTTCTGTATGCTTAGGCATTTTTCTTCACCTCTTCCACTTCAATTCCCTGCGCGATATATTTTCCGATTGCCAGACGAGTACCTCTTACTTTGATAATAAATGCCCCGCTTCTTTTTCTATTCAGTATCTGTACGCCTGTCATCTCGTTTAACCCCAGTGCCTCCAGCCGTCTGGTTATCGAATTCTGTTCCAGATGGATTCCCTTCACCACATAAGTAAAACCCGTTTTTCCTTCATATAATGTCATTATACCGCACCTCGCTTTTGTTAGTTTTTTAAGGCTTCCTTCTGTTCGTTGCAACTATCTCTTTATCACATGTATTTTACTTCATTTCACAATACCTGTCAACAAAGAGACTAATCTGATTTATTTCCGTACTCTGCGAGCGTACAGTAGATTCCGGGCATTGCCTCAGGCATTCTAATAAATGCCACCGTATGCTGAATCTTAGGCGGGGACGCCTGAGTGGCGGGGTTCTTCTCGAAGGTCATCCCAAGAATGGACTATCACTTTGTACATACGAAAGCCCCAGCAAATGCCGAGGCTAATATTTCAATTATTGTAACAGTTTCACTCTTTATTTTCAGTAATATCTGATGCAAAGATTTCCTATTGCAATGACAAACAAACCCGCTATAACCACCATAACGCCAGAAACGTATCGCCCCTTGTTAATATTGCTTGTATCAATATTAAATTCAGATACCCAGTATAACATAGGAAATAATATTGGCAACAAATACCTCCACTGACATCCCTCTATATGGTCACAGCCTACTGGTGTAAATGAAATATAAAGTGCGGTTGCCATAAGACATACCGTTGCAAAAAAAGCAAATGAAAGTACTGATTTAAATATAACGGTCTGTCTGACTTGTTTCATATCATTCTCAAGAAGCGCTGTAATGCCTATGCTTAAGAATATGGCTACATAATTCGAAGTATATCCATAATATCCCAAATAAGTCAGATAATTTTTAGACATATCCGGCGACAAATATTTCGAAATAAATTTTAAAAGTACCCCTGTATACTGCAAAGGATGCCTAATGATATATTTTATCTGTTCTATTGAATTAACGCCAGAAAACACTCTTGTATCATTCAATCCTGCTCCTCTTGTGAACATTGGAATAATAAATGATGCCACGAGAAGCAGCATAGCTATAATATTTATCCATGCATAAATACTAAACTTATATTTTTTATCAAATTTTTTCCTTCCTATAAATAACATTGGAAAAAGCATCGGAAAATAAATTGCTTTCGGAAGTACACCTATAGCAAACACTGCCATAATACTTATCCACTTTTTCATCGTAATACAACTGTTCTCTTTTTGAAGCTCTGCAATAAGCATCGCATACGCTAACACTGAAAATGCTATCACCCATCCGTCATACGAGTAGGATGATGCTAAAAACACGGATGTAGGAATAAGTCCAAACACACTTAACATATACTTGCCGCGTCCCTTTATAAGAGATATTGCTATGAAATATAATATCGAATATTGTAATAAATTCATAAATCTGCCAAGCATATAGGTGGTACTATAGCTAAATCCAAGGCCTCTGCCAATGATCAGGCCGGCAGCCGGAGCTATATTAGATACATACGCAGTGCTTATGGTATAATCGTCTGTATCCACAAGGAAGTCCTCCGACTTGTAACTATTAATTAATTCAAGCCATCTTTCTCTTCCTTCTTTACTGTAATAATATTGGAAATTTTCTACTACTTCTATATATTTGTATACGATTTCATTATCCGAATAAGGTATCTCTTTGTTAGCACCATATGAGAAATATACAGTTCTGCCATAATGAGTTTCATCATCCCATGATATTCCGACAGTTTTTGGCGAAGTCAATATATTTAAGCTTCCCATCAGAAATACTACAATAAAAAATAAATACTGTGGCTTTGTAGCTGTTATATCTCTAAGTGCATACGCAAAAATTACAATCGCACCACCTACAAAAATCATAACAGCCTCATATTTTTTCAAATAATCATAATCACAAATTACCTTTGCCATATATATAATAAGAATCGACACAACAGCCCATAAGGCAAGAATAGCTGCATATATGACAAGCTTCTTCTTATTCTTTACCGCAAACCTTGCCACTTTTTTTATCTTGTTTTCCAGTCTTGCAGCCATCCTGCTTACACCTGGAACAAGCGACATAACCATTGCGAAAGCAAAAGCTACTGCAAAAAAGATTACATAATCTTTTGTATGATTTACATCAACCATAACCTGATTTGACAAAACCTCAATATTCTTTAATGTAAACTCTTCATTTATGTCAAGGGTAATATCAATAATATTATCAATGTTTGATTTATGAAATACTACATCTACCTCCGACCGTCCCTTAACAATTGCGCAGGCACTGTTTTCTTCCGAAAAAGCCCCATATTCTCCGGCATAGTAAACCTGAATTTTTTCAGGAATAGAATCGCTCTCAAACAACACTCTTATACCACACACATCTTCATAATGATCTGTATGAAAGAAAATCTTAGGGTCAATACTAAGAGGGGTAAAATGATTGTCCTCTATCTCATAATCCTTTATATCATATATATCTCCCCGAATGATACCGGTACTCTGATAAGTATATTCCGGCATCTCTAAAGCTCTTATATAAAGTACCGAAAACCCAAAGAAAATCAGCAGAGTAATTGCGAATACCCGTATATCAAATCTGATTTTTTCCATGACCTTCCTCCCGACTATCTGTGGCAGTGCCAGATTCACTGCCTTATTTTTCTTTCTAACCCTTTATTTATAACCATTTTTTTCGTTATTCTTTGCAATAACTTCCTCTAAATCCCTTACTCTTTTCTCAATAAGTGCTATCTTCTGTGTCAATCTCTTAACACTTGATGATGCTATGGATAAAGCAACCGTCATCGCAAATACAATAACAAGTACGAATAAAAATCCAACAAAAAAAATCATATTAACCGGTGAACCTATACCAACAAGGTCTGCAAGCTCATTCATCAGTACAGGAAAACAATCAATAGCAAGAACAGCAACACCTGCTCCAAGCCATGGCAAAGCATATTTAAGCTCGACTTTGTTCTTTCTGATAAGATTAACAACATAGCAAAGCCCTGAAACAAGGATAATCCCGATAATTATCTGTATCTTTAATGTCATCATAATTTATCTCATCCTTTCTATAATGATAGCAAGCGGTACCTTTATCATATAATAAATAGATTTTTTCAAAGAAATAGATGACTTTCCACCTTCTCTGGCACGCATTTTAACAGGAATTTCGTCAACCTTAAACTTATTTCTAAGAGCCTTTGTAGTTGTCTCCGGTTCCGGATAATCCTTAGGGTATCCGTCCGCAAACATTTCTATAATCTTTCTGTCACACATTCTAAAACCGGATGTTGGGTCAGTAATTTTTTCACCGGTTAATAAATAAATTAGAACTGTAAAAAATCGGATTCCTATTCGCCTTATTCCCGATGACTGATATCCTTCTTTTTCGATAAATCTTGAGCCTATAACCATATTAGCTTTTTTTTGTATGAGCGTGTCAGCCATAATTCCCAAATACTTTGCATCATGCTGACCATCTCCATCAAACTGAACCGCTATATCATATCCATTTTCCAATGCATACCAATATCCCGTCTGAACTGCTCCGCCAATACCCAGGTTAAGAGGCAGATTAAGAATATTAAGTCCTGCCTCAATGCATAAATTGTAGGTATTGTCTTTTGAGCGGTCGTTTATAATAATATAATCAAAATCTGGCGCATTTTTCTGAATATCCTTTACCGTATATATAATACTCTCTGCTTCATTGTACGCCGGTATGATAGCCAATTTCTTCATAATAACACATACCAACCCTTTCCTCACTTATCTTGCATCTTTCCTATGCGTCTATCAAAGATAAAAGCTTCTCAGCCGTATGCCCCCATGTATAGTTAGAGACAATACGTTCACGGCATCGCGACGCAGCCTCTTTTCTGTAATCGGGTCTATCTATCATCTCATTGAGTGCCTGATATAATCTTTCTTCATTATTGTCAGGAAGAATTGTTCCAAATCCTTCATCTGTGATAAGCTCTTTAGCACCACCTCTAAAGGTTGTAATAACGTAATTATCACATACACCTGCCTCAAGTACACATGTTGGAAATCCCTCGGAGAAGGAAGGCAGGCAAAATATTTCACTTGTATTAAGAAGTGAAACCACATCCTCCATGCAGACCTGTCCGATTAGCTTAATATGGTCACAGGCTTCTTTTTTAAGCTCGTCCATGAGATAGCCTTCTCCCGCAGCTATGAGCCATATATTTTTTCTGGTCTCATAAAGCTTATTGATCACATGTACAAGCTGACGTATTCCTTTCTCCAGAGTAATCCGTCCAACGAAAGAGATAACGATATCTTCTTCCGGTATATTAAATTCTTTTCTAAAATCCCTTTTTCCATTCTCTTTCAATGTCTCAATCTTTTTTAAATCAACGGCATTGTAAAGTCTTATGTCTGACTTTATATGGAAATGTTTCAGCCAGTCCAGAGTTGCACCTGACACTCCTGCAAATTCCTTACAGTATCGCTTTTCCATCCATGTAATACCATGTTCAAAAAGCTCTCCCAGCCACGATGTAATCTTTCCCCCTGTATTTAAATGGCTTGTCCCATGGTCTAGCATAATGCAGCGTAAGTTCATCTTTTTTGCAAGTCTCACTGCATAAAGCGAAATAAGAAAAAATCTCATATTCATAAGCATTATATCGTATTTTCTTTTTTTAAAAGATTTTGTAAACTGTCTCAGTTCCTTATTATGCTTATACACAGGAAACCTTCCTCCCATGAGTTGAAGGGAAGGCAATCGATATATCTCAAGATTCCCCTCTTTCTCGTAACTATCGACACCATTTATGGAAGATGTAATCAATGTCACAAAATGCCCCCGTCTCAAAAGCTCCTTGGCCAGATTATCTACATACTGCTCAACACCACCAACATGCGGAAAGTACTGAGCACTGACTATACAAATGAACTTTGCATTACCCATGTTTCAATTCCTTTCTTCTTCGAAGCATAGTTCCAAACACCACTATATTTAATAATACAACAATTATAACTAATGAAATCCCATAGCTAAGAATTGCTCCTCTTATACCCAATCCCCTTACCATCAATTTTGAACAGAAAAACGCATATATAAACGAAAAAATAATAGTAACCAACATATACTTTTGTTTTCTCATTACAGCTATAATCTTTGAAAGATATGTTGTAAATGCACCTAAGCTTCCAACAAGCATAGCAAGTATCAGCTCCGTATGGTAAGCACCAAGATCAATGCCATACACAAAAGACAATATCGGAATTCCTGCTAGCGATGCCGCACCTGCAGCCAACACGGTAACAACCAGAATAACTCCATATACGTAAAAAATCATTTGGCACATCTTTTTCAGCTTGCCATCCCTCCATAAATATGCCATTCTTACGAGCATCGGATTAAAAATAAACATACTTATAAGATTTATAACAAACGCAGGCATTGAGATAATTCCATAAACATTCTGCACAGCATCATTGTATACATCATTGATTGCATACTTAGATGCATTACTTAAATACATTAGGATAAAAGAGCTGATAAATGATGGAAGAACCTCCATAGTAATCTTCAAAAACAATGAAAAATCAAGAGAAAGATTCCTCTTATCAGTTTCAAATGTATACCGGTTATCATATATAAAAAACAGTCCAAAAGATGTTACAAACATCCCCAGAGAGCCTATGATAAGATCCTTTGTAAAAAAAATCAGTATGACAAATACCAAAGAAGATATTACCACTCGCACAAAAAACAGCTTGCCCGACAAGTCAATTCTATCCTTTTGTTGGAATCTGGCGCCATATACATCCGTAAATGCCTCTACGGTCTTAAACATAACAAGAAAAATAACTACCGCACTTTTTTCAAAATCAAATTCACTAACCAGAGCATAGACAACCGCTGACAGAATCATAAGAATGCTCGTTATTATTCTGTGGGAAAAATACTGATTAAAGCTGTAGTGCTCATCTATATCTGTAGACTGATACGGTCTGACTTCAAACAAACCAATGGTCAGCATAAGCTGTGCATTAGCATATGCAAAAGAAAACAGTCCCCCACTGTTTCCTCCCAGTATTCTATTTACGCAGATGGTAAGAATAAATGTTGAGCAAGCATTACTTAAACTCCCCATCATATTCCATACAAATTTTTGTCTATCACTAACAGCCTTCATCGCCAAACACCAATTCTTTTGCCATATGATTGTGTCTCATTTCAAGTGGAGGAAGTTCCATATAATCGCCATAATAATTGCTAAGATGCAAATGCATATTAGCAGGTCCCGGAAACATACTTCCCTCAAACATAATATCCTTTGTCGGGAAAATGTCCTTCTCCGCCAGAACGGTTCTCTCTGGTACTAAATCATCAAATTCAGCCATAAGAGTAAGACCTGGTTCTGAATTATATTTTGTTGCAATCTTTAAATATCTGTTAAATGCTTTCTTTTTGTTAAATCTGATTACCTTCAGTATTATATGCACTGCTTTACAGCCAAATCCTGTTACAGCCCGCTTCACACCTTTTATTTCCACAGGAAGTATGGGATCACCAATCTCGCAAAGAATAGCCACACGGCTCCATATCCATGCTTTCCTGAACATCTTAGCTCTTAAGACCTTGTCATCAGGAACATAATCAAAAGGAAGAATATCAACAAATATCCCCTGCTTATAACGTTTGTTCGTGTTTGTTGCCTCCGTAAACAGCGTTCCCTTCTTCGACACCTTTATAAACGGAGAAATATATCCGGGCGTATCAAGGATATTAAGGATATCATATTTAATATTCATTTCGCTCTCCATTTTCGCAAGCTCTATAAATCTGTTATAATCCTTTCTCACCATACATATATCTATATCATCATCCCACGGGATAAATCCGTCATGCCTCACCGCCCCTATAGCAGTACCATAAGCAATAAAATATTCTATGTCATGTTTCTTGCAAAAAACATCTATATCTTTAAGTATACCAAGCTGAGTCAATTGTAGCTTTCTTAATATGTCCTTATCATATTCCATAAACTCACCTCTCGTTCATACATAAATCACTTTATTATAACATCATATTTTTTTTATTACAAGAAAAACCTCTCTTGAGCAGCGGTGAGGAATAAATTTACAACTGTGTATCTGACAGAATGTAGACAAAGCGGCTCTGGGATTTTCATTTCAGAGCCGCTTTGTCTACATTCTGAAAGAAGCTGCATCAGCTTCTTTTTTGCATCATTTTTATCATTCTGTTGCTAGAATTTTATCTCCTATGCTCTCATGGTAAGCAGTTTATTCTTGAGTTCATTCTCGATGCGGTTCAGCTCAGCCTCTGCCTCACGACGCTTCTGTCTACCGTCCTCCTGAATCTTTAAAACCTCATCCAAAGTAGAAATCAAGGATTCATTTGTCATCTTCAACGTCTCAATGTCGACAATACCACGCTCCGATTCCTTGGCGGTCTCGATTGTAGCCATTTTCAGCGTTGCAGCATTCTTGCGAAGGAGTTCATTTGTCATGTCCGTTACTTCGCGCTGTGCACGAGCTGCCTGTCCGGAATGAGCTACGCCAAGTGCCAGCACCATCTGGCTCTTCCACAGAGGAATTGTATTTACAATCGTAGACTGAATCTTCTCTGCCATGAGTGTATCACTGCTCTGTACGAGACGAATCTGTGGTGCCATCTGAATGGAAATCATACGTGTCAGCTCAAGGTCATGCAGCTTCTTCTCAAAACGGTTGCAGAGATTTGCCAGATCATTTGCCGCCTGCGCATCCTCCGGCAGGCCGCTCTTGGTTGACTTTTCAACTAACGCCGGAAGCTCTACATCTCTTACCTGCTGCAGCTTCTTCTTTCCTGCCAGTATATACATAGATAATTCCTTGAAATAAGTCTTATTCAGTTCATACATCTTATCCAGCATCGCAACGTCCTTTAAAAGCTGTATCTGATGTCCCTCCAAAATCTGGCAGATACGGGTAACATTCGTCTCTGCCTTCGCATATTTCGCCTTCATGGTATTCAGCTTATTGGCATTCTTCTTGAACAATCCCATGAAGCCTTTCTCGTCCTCGTCCTGGTCAAAAGTCTTAAGCTCTGTCACCACACCAGTCAGCATCTCACCAATCTCACCCAGATCCTTCGTCTTTACACTGCCAAGCGCTGTTTCGGAAAAATCAGCAATTTTCTTCTGTGCACCTGCACCGTACTGTAATACTAAATTAGAATTACTGAGGTCAATCTGCCCTGCAAAATCATCCACCATCTTTCTCTCATCCGGTGACAGACTGCTCTCGTCAAATGCAGGCGCTGCAAGCTCCTCCTTCGTCTCCGGTACTGCCTCGACTATAGATTCCTCCTTAAAAGGCTCAAATGTCAGTGTAGGTGTCGCTGTCTGTGAAAAATCCTTCATTTCGTTATCCATCTTTTATCCTCCCATTTTCATTCCCTGTTCATATTAAAATCTGAATCTGTCAGTCCTTCCTGTGCCAACATCGTCTGCAGCACAGAAATATCTGTGGAAATGTCCATTGCCGTATCGGCAAATAAACTGTCAAACAAATTCAAAAATGCTTTATTTATGGTATCAATCGTTTTCTCTATTTCCTTTTTGCCGTTGTTGATATTATCGCCCGCAACCGCCTGTCCGTCAAACTCCTGATATGCCTTTACCAGCTTTATGGTGGTAGGCAGATAATACTCCATGAATTTGTTCATCTCCGGTATTTTCTCCGGATGATTTTTAAGCTGCTCAAAGATCTTTCTGATAATCAGCTCCAGCTCGTCCAGCTTTCTCGATATCTCCTCTCCCGGAATCGCATCATTTGCCGCCTTAATCTGAACTAGATAATCCTCTCCCTCCTTGAGCATCTGATTTACCTCACGCTGGAACGGATCCTCCTGCTCTATTCGTTTCTGCTCCTGTGCATCAAGCTCTCTCTGTCTCGCCTGATTTTTCAGCGCAATATACTGCTGCCATGTTTCATTATTCAAAATGAGGCATGTTCCTTCATTGTCCAGCCTTCCATGCGGAAACATACGAAGAGAAATCATCTTCTGCACGTCCCTGCGCACATAGGCATTGCTTTTTCCTACTGCAGAAGCAAATTCATCAAGCATCGCATAGGTTCTTCCATTCAGCACCGTCACATATCTTCGGAACCGCTGAAGTCTTTTGGACTGTGAAATTCCGGTTCCCAGCATGGCAGCGCTGCCGATAAAAAGCGGAGCCAGACCTAATGCTGTCCACAGGCAGGGCGGTACCCAAAGTGAGAATCCCACTATCAGCAGCACGAAAATCGCCACTCCAAAAGAAAAGCCGAAAATACCTCCCAGCAAAGAATACACTACACTGGATATTCTTCCCGCAGGCTTATTATCTATCAGATGCACTGTTTTTTTCATCTGCTGGTTCGCCAGCTGTCCCCGGTTCTGCGGCTGAAGCTGTCTGCTTCCTGCATTCTGCCGCTGCAAATCCTGCCGGCGCGCAGCTTCTTCCAGCCTCTCAGCAGTGTCAAGAGATACCTTCTCGTACATGCCTCTCGCATTGCGAATAATACGGTAATTCTTTTCCTTTTTCGCATAACCCTGATAGCTCTGCTCCATTTCCTGCTGATTTATATTCATATTACGTCTGACATTTTCTATCGCCTGCTCGGCCGTCGACTGTATCTCATGGCTCAGCCCCTGAAAGTCCATACTGCCTACTGCATTCTGAACAATACTGCTGATTTCTTCCCCTAAATTTCTCTGTTCACCGTTCTCCATTCTGTTCCTCCAAATAAGTAAAGCAGCTCATGCGCTCTACCCATCATCTGACTATAATTGTCTTTATTATATAACATCCGGTCTGGCTTGGCAAGAAATTCCCATCATATATTTATATGACAAATGTCACACACTCGTCCCTATCACACAATACATGTGGCGTACCGTATCTCCAACATACCAAGCAGGAACAAAAGAAAGCACCTATTTTCCATAGATGCTCTCCGATAGTTTTGTCAATCTCTATGCTTAATCCAGTGCTGCCTTAAATTCTGTCCAGATTCTCTCATGCACCTCGTTTGCCTCTCCGCTGATATCCATGATGAATTCTCCGGACTGTGCTCCCTCCGGCAGAGACAGACTCGCCTGTGCCTCCTTGGACATGTATGGTACTGCCGCCTTTGTCGTGCAGACATAGCCAATATATTCAAAGCATTGTGCAGAAATCTCCGGTCTTAAAATATAGTCCAGGAACTTATGTGCCGCGTCAGCATTCGGTGCCTGTGAAGGAATAAAGCCCGCCATGATGCCAAAGCCAAGTCCTTCCTTCGGATATACCACCTTAAGGTCCGGTCTTGCTGCCACTGCCTGTGTCACCTGAGAGGTGTACAGAAATGCCACCGCCGCCTCGCCGCTGATAATGTAATCCTGCGTATTATTATCATTGATAAGACGTACATTCGGTGCGAGCTGCAGCAGCTTCTTTCCTGCTTCCTCAATTACTGCCGTATCATTTATATTGAAGGAATACCCCATCGTCTTTAATACGATACCGTCAATCACGCGGTAATTTCCTATCAGAGCCACATTGTCCTTAAGAGACGGATTCCACAAATCCTCATAGCCGGTAATTTCAAAATCGACCAGTGCCGGGTCATAGACAATCAGCGGAATGCCCGCACCGTAAGGTACGGTGTACTCATCTGTTTCATCATAGAATTGTCCCTGAAATGCCGGATCAATATTACCCCAGTTCGTCAGCGCACTCTTATCCAGCTTCTGCACCAGCCCTTCCGAGACAGCAATATCTATGATATAGTCATCGGCAATTACCAAATCATAATCGCCGCCCTTCGCTGTCTCCAGCTTGGCAAGCATTTCCTCATCATACTCAAAATTAGTATAATTGATTTTAATATTATACTCTTCCTCAAAGCCGCTTAACACCTCCTGCGGGAACATACCGTCCCAGGTAAACAGGTTCAGTGTCTGTGCTTCCTTTTTTGCTCCACAGCCGGTGAGCAAGGCAGCCGCCGCTACTGCCATGGCAGTGAGCGCAAGTTTCCCAAATCTTTTCCTATTTTTCATAATGTCCTCCTTTTTCTCCTCTCTGCCCTCCGATTAGCCCGGACAGGCAGACAATCAGGAAGGTCACAGCCAGAATAATCGTGCAGAGCGCATTAATTTCCGGTGTTACTCCTGTTTTCATCTGGGTATATATCTTAATCGGGAGTGTATTCGTTTCTGCTCCCGTGACAAAGATACTGATTACAACATCATCCAGTGACATAGCAAATGCCAGAAGCATGCCCGACATAATTGCCGGTGCCGTTAACGGCAGCGTTATATCCCAAAATACTCTCCATTCCGAAGCCCCCAAATCTCTGGCTGCCTCCGGCAGTGAAGCATCCATACCGGCAAGCCGGGCTTTCACCATCATGTAGACATACGGTATGCAAAAGGCAGTATGCGCAATTACCAGAGTTGTCATACCAAATGGCAGCCCAATCAGCGCAAAAAATGTCATAAATACCATACCGAGAATGATTTCCGGTATCATAATCGGGAGCATGGAAATATACTCTACCGCTCCCTTGCTGCGAAGCTTTATACGCGACATGCCCACCGCTCCCAGCGTTCCAATTACGGCTGCCGATGCACAGCTCAATGCTCCCAGTACCAGACTGTTCCTTATCGCCTCATGCATCGCCCGGTCATTTCTCAGTGCCTCATACCATTTCAGGGAAAATCCGCCCCATACGGAAGAGATTTTCGATTCGTTAAATGAATAAATAACAATCAGCAGAATTGGCAGATACATGATGACAAGTATCAGCGCAATATATATATGAGAAAACTTTATTCTGGAAAAACTGCCCTTTCTCAATAAAATCCCTCCAAATCTTTTACCTTCGCCGCTTTACGGTACAGATAAATAATCACGGATGTAAGCAGCATAAGTACGACTGACAGCGCCGCTGCAAACGGCCAGTTTCTCGCCTTCATAAGCTGCTCCTGAATCAGATTACCCACCAACACCACCTTATTGCCGCCCAGAATATCCGCGATAAAGAATAATCCCATCGACGGAATAAAGGTCAGCATAATACCCGACATCAATCCCGGCATTGTAAGCTTAAAGGTCACAGTAAAAAATGCTTTCACAGGGGAAGCTCCGAGGTCCCTCGCCGCCTCCACCAACGTCCAGTCCATCTTCTCTGCACTTGAATACACCGCCAGTATCATAAACGGCACCAGCGCATACACCATGCCGACAATAACCGCCGGGTATGTGTACAAAAGCTTAAGCGGTTCATCGGTAATGTGCAGTGCCATCAATATTTTATCCAGAACACCATTGCTGCGGAAAATAATAATCCAGCCATACATACGAATCAGCGCACTTGTCCAGAAGGGTATCATCAGCAGCATACTGACCCGTTTCTTCCATACTGCAGGCAGCTTTGCCATAAAATATCCGAAGGGATAGCCTACAAGAATAATAAATATCATACAGATACAGGCAAGCTTCAACGACTCGGAGAAGGTCTTCAGATACACCGGTGTGAGGATATTCCGGTAATTGTCCAGTGTCACCTCATTGACTACACCCCATACCTCAGCCCTTTTTAGAAAGCTCAGAATTACCATATAGCATAATGGGGCAAGCACAAATACCAGGGTAAATATATATAGCGGAAGACTCATAAGCAGTCCGTTCCTGTCATGCTTCTTCATCACAGTCCCTCCTCGCTTTCTGTCTCTATCAGCACCCGCTCCTGTCCGACCTGTATCAGCATACGGCCATTTTCCTTCGACAGAAGCTTTCCCCTGCGGATGTCTGTACTTCCGGTAAATTCTGCGACATACTCTGTGCCCGGATTGCTGTATATTTCCGCCGGAGTACCTATCTGCTCGAACACTCCATCACGCATCACGGCAATGCGGTCAGACATATTGGCAGCTTCCTCCTGGTCATGCGTAATATAAATAAAGGTAATCCCCAGCTTTCTCTGCAAGCGTTTCAGCTCCAGCTGCATCTGACGTCTCAGCTGCAAATCCAGCGCGCCTAACGGTTCATCCAGAAGCAGCACCTTCGGCTTGTTTATAATAGCTCTGGCGATTGCCACTCTCTGTCTCTGACCGCCGCTGAGCTGGGAAGGCATACGCTTCTCATAGCCGTCCAGCTGTACCATTGCCAGAGTTTCTGCCACCCGTTCCTTTATTTCACGCTTCGGCGTTTTCTTAAGCTTCAATCCATATGCCACATTATCATACACATTCATATGCGGAAACAATGCATAGTTCTGGAAAACAGTATTGACATCACGCTTCTCCGGTACCTGCTCTGTCACATCCACACCATCTAACAAAACTCTTCCTCCATCCGGCTGCTCCAGCCCGGAGATAATGCGCAGAGTCGTTGTCTTTCCACAGCCCGAGGGGCCCAGCAGCGTGACAAACTCACCCTTTTCCACCGCAATACTGATATTTTTTAAAACCTTTGTCTCCCCAAAGCTTTTCTCTATTCCCTGTAATTCAAGAATACTTTGACTCATAGTTCATCTCCATTATCTAAAACGATTACACTCAAATCTGGCATAGGTTTTCAGACAGTTCTCCAAATCCCTGATTTTCTCTTCCAGTGGTTCCTCCTTAAGCACGATGTCCAGACTGACTGCCATATCGTATGCCATTTTATCATCTATATATTTCTTCATTCCTCTTAAAATATTCAATTTTTCTGCATAAGTGTCTGCATCCAGAAAATTCATCAAGGCTTCTGTTCCCATTGGCTTCATATCTGCTGCCGCCGGCTGCTGACTCTCCACCGCTGCCTTGTTTTCATACCGGCTGTCTCCCTCGGTTTTCTCCGCTGTCTTGTTCTGTTCTGGCTCCACAGCCTGTCCGTCTCCCGGTATTGTCACTCTTTCAAAGCGATATTTCTGCTGTATATCGGGGTACTTCTCATGGTCGACCTCACTCATAAACCTATCAAACGGACGCACATACACACCATAGTCTCCGTACAACGCCTGATACACCACCATCCGCTCTCCAGTTTCGCTGTGTTTTGCTATCGTTACAATCTGATACATCTTATTCTTAAAATGACGGTAAAGCTCTCCTGCCACCGGTACACTACGATTTTCCAAAATTATACCCTCCTTCAATCCATAGGTATTTTCCCATGATACCCACGGATGACTACGCACTTTGTGCTCCCGTCATCCTAAAGCATTCGAAATCCGCCCTATTCGGGCTACTTTCTCATGCTTTGCGGGTCCCAAAGTCATGCTTTTTTATGCAAGCATAAACGCATGACCTTTCGCCCCTGGTATCATAATATATAACTACGAAAACAAATGTCAAGCCTTTTTATGTAACAGTTCTACCATAAAAGGCTGCCCGGTTTCCCAGACAGCCTTTGTCTTTCGCAGATATATCATCTTACTTTCTATCGTCAAGCGGTGTATACAGAACATGCGGCTGCACATTCTTATATGCCGGACGGATAATCTTTCCTGCATTTATCAATTCCTCAACCCGATGTGCACCCCAGCCCGCAATTCTCGCAATCGCAAATATCGGTGTATATAATTCCAACGGCAAATCCAGCATGCTGTAAACAAAACCGCTGTAAAAGTCAATATTGGCACTGACACCCTTATATATCTTTCTTTCTCTGGCAATCAAGTCTGCTGCCAGACGCTCCACCTTAGAATATAAGCGGAATTCATCTTCCCTGCCTTTTTCTGCAGACAGACTCTGCACGTAACGTTTAAAGATATTGGCACGCGGATCTGACAGCGAATATACCGCATGTCCCATACCATAGATAAGACCTGCCTTAT
The DNA here is from genome assembly GCA_017624115.1 of Lachnospiraceae bacterium. Classification (GTDB taxonomy): domain Bacteria; phylum Bacillota; class Clostridia; order Lachnospirales; family Lachnospiraceae; genus RGIG8607. The sequence continues at coordinate 18,870 of JAGANQ010000023.1, read as the reverse complement.
CAAAGGCTTCCTTGTGCAGCAGCGCCTTCAGATAATTCTCAATCTGCTCGTCGTCCTCCCAGTCTGTCACATGCTGCTTCAAATCCTCAAACATACGGACAACCTTGATATTTGCACCGCCATGCTTCGGACCTTTAAGCGACCCCAGTGACGCTGCTATCGCAGAATAAGTATCTGTTCCTGATGAAGATACTACATGTGTCGTAAAGGTAGAGTTATTGCCTCCGCCATGCTCCGCATGAAGTACTAAGGCAACATCCAGTATCCTCGCTTCAAGTTCTGTATATTTACTGTCAGGACGCAGCAGACGCAAAATATTCTCTGCGGTAGACAGATTTGCATCCGGTGTATGGATATAAAGACTTTGCCCGTCATGATAATGGCGGTATGCCTGATAACCATATACAGATAAGAGTGGGAACAATGCCGTCAGCTGCAGACATTGACGAATTACATTCGGAACAGATACATCATCCGCGGCATCGTCATAAGAATATAATGTAAGTACGCTTCTTGCCAGAGTGTTCATCATATCCGCACTCGGCGCCTTCATAATAATATCTCTCACAAAGCTGGTGGGAAGAGACCGGTATTCTCCAAGAAGCTTCTGAAATTTACTCAATGCCTCACTGGAAGGAAGCTCGCCAAACATCAGCAGATATGCTGCTTCCTCGAATCCAAACCGTTTTTCCCTGACAAAGCCTCCTACGAGTTCTTCGATATCCACACCCCGGTAATACAGCTTTCCTTCGCAGGGAATCATCTCTTCGTCTTCCAGAATATAGGACTGGATTTCTGAAATCTCCGTCAGTCCCGTCAACACACCACGGCCGCTGATATCACGTAAGCCCCTCTTGACATCATACTTTCCATATAAGGATGGGTCTATCTGACTGTTCCTCATACAGATTTCAGACAAATCAAGAATGTCCGGTGTCACTACAGAAAATGGATTCATTCTGCTTCATCTCCTCTCAATTCATTATTATACATACCCATTTATAAGTATAACATGGAAAAAAGAGGGTGACAAATAAATTTTCTATAAACAAGGCTTAGTATAAAGATTCTATTACCTCATGTACAGTCTCAATGCGTTCTGCACGGTATGCCCTGGCTCCGCAGAACAAAAGTGCATCATCCACATTTCCTTTCGCAGCATTAATCAATGCGTCCGTGATGCAGTAAGGTGTCTTTGCCGGCTCACAGGTCTTGATACACTGGTGGCACTTTCTTGGACGGCAGACACCGGTGGAAAGCTTTTGCTGGAACTCATTATGAATAGCACGTCCCGGCATTCCGACCGGACTCTGAACGATTTCAATGTCTTCTTTTTTACAGCGGATATATGCCTGCTTATATTCCTCTGCAGCATCACATTCTGCCGTTGTGACAAAGCGTGTTGCCATCTGTACCGCGTCCACGCCCAGAGACAGAGCATATGCTACATCTGCCTTATCATAGATGCCGCCCGCCAAAGCTGCCGGAATCCGGCTGTGATATTGCTCCTCGTATACTTTTACCAGCTTCAGTATTTCCCTGATTTCCTGTTCGTATGCTTCCTTCGTGAATGTGGCAAGCTCTTCTCTCTTAAAGCCGAGATGTCCTCCTGCCTCCGGTCCTTCAATTATTAGTAAATCCGGCATACGGTGATATTTTCTGTCCCACATTTTGAGAATTACCGCCGCCGATTTTGCAGTAGAGACAATCGGTGCAATTTTGGTTTGAAAATCTTTCACAAGCTCCGGCAGGTTTGTCGGCAGTCCTGCACCGGAAATAATTAAATCCACGCCTGCCTTAGCAGCAGCTTTTACATATTCCTCATAGTGCTGTGTCGCCACCATGATATTCATGCCGATAATACCACCCTGCGCTTTTTCTCTTGCTTTTTTCAGGTATTCTGGAATGACACGCAGATTTGCTTCCAGCGGATTTCTATCATAATCCGGTTCACGAAAGCCTATCTGTGCTGTAGAGATAACACCGATACCGCCCTCCGCTGCGACTGCTCCCGCCAGTCCGTCAAGGCTGATGCCTACACCCATGCCTCCCTGGATAACCGGTATCCTCGCTGTTAAATTTCCGATTTGTAAGGGTTTCCACTCCATATACTTTTCCTTCCCGCCGCTGCGGCTCTATTTTACTACATCTTACGGAACCGCTCATAACGCATATCCGCAAGCTGCTGCGGTTTGGTTCCCCTGTATGCTTCTATAAACTCTTTTATCCCCTGCTTCATATACGCTGCAAGCTCCGGCAGATTTTCTTCCCCTGCGCAGGAAACCTCCGGTATAATCCGCTCTATAATTCCTAACCGTTTGAGATCCTCTGCGGTAATCTTCATCACGCCCGCCGCCTCCTGTGCCCTGCTGCTGTCCTTCCACAGAATTGAAGCAAAGCCCTCCGGCGACAGGATAGAATAGGTTGCATTCTCCATCATCCAGACCTCATTGGCTACCGCCATTGCCAACGCACCGCCGCTGCCGCCTTCTCCAATAAGAATTGTCAGTACCGGAACGGTAAGTGCAGCCATCTCATAGAGATTTCTGGCAATCGCCTCACCCTGCCCGCGCTCCTCTGCTTCCATTCCGCAGAATGCGCCCGGCGTGTCAACAAAGCAGATAATCGGACGGCCAAACTTCTCCGCCTGCTTCATCAGTCTCAATGCCTTGCGATACCCCTCTGGATTTGGCATACCAAAGTTACGCTTAATATTATCCTTTGTATTCTTTCCCTTCTGCTGCCCGATAACCGTCACTGGTATGCCGCCGACAGAAGCGATTCCGCCAACGATTGCCCCGTCATCACGAAACGCCCTGTCACCGTGCAGCTCGTAGAAGTTTTTGAATATCAGCTCAATATAGTCCAGAGCAGTCGGTCTTCCCTGCATACGGGAGCGTCTGACTCTCTCCCACGCATCCGGGCTGTCCTTCTGCTTCTTCTTTTCTTTTTCTATTTTCTTATCTCTGTCAGCAAGACGTATTGTGTCTCTTCCCATATGCACCGTTTCACGGCTGGTGCTGTGCATATGAAGGAGCTGGAATAATGTCTGCTTTAAGTCCTTTCTCTCCACCACAGCATCAATCAGACCATGCTCCAGTAAAAACTCTGTTCTCTGGAAGCCCTCAGGCAGCTTCTGCCCAATTGTCTGTTCAATTACTCGCGGTCCCGCAAAGCCGACCAGCGCTCCAGGCTCACCGAGAATAATATCTCCCAGCATGGCAAAGCTCGCTGTGACGCCCCCGGTAGTCGGGTCTGTCAGCACCACAATACTAAGAAGTCCCGCATCGCTGTGCTGCTTTAAGGCTGCCGAGGTCTTTGCCATCTGCATCAGAGAGATTATTCCTTCCTGCATTCTGGCTCCTCCGCTGCAGGTAAACATCACCACCGGAAGACGCTCCTTCGTTGCACGCTCTACGGCACGGGTAATCTTCTCTCCCACGGTATGTCCCATACTTGCCATCATAAATCTGGCATCGCACACAGCCAATGCACACGGCTCTCCATAAACGGAAGCCCTGCCTGTGATGACTGCCTCAGAAAGTCCGGTATTTTGTCTGAGCGTTTCCAGCTTCTTCTCATATCCCTTAAAATCCAGTGGATTTCTGTCTTCAAGCTTGACATCCCACTCCTGAAAGGTATACTCGTCTGCTACCATGGCAATTCTCTCATATGCATCCATGCGGAAATAATATCCGCATTTTGGGCAGACGGAGTGTGCCTGTTTCCTGTCCTCGTTATAAAGAATCTGCCCGCAGTGCGGGCATTTGCTCCATAATCCCTCCGGCACCTCAGGAATCTCTCTTTTCTCCTCAGTTTCCTGCTGCTTTGCATCAATATTGATATATGTGGTCTTCTTAAATCTCAGCATTGCGCCTGCTCCTTATCGACTTTACTTCGCCACTTCCATAAATCCGGTATCAATTTCTCCGGCAAGGAACCGTTCATCCATGAGCACCTGATACTGCTCCTCCAGATTGGTCTCTATCCCTTCTATAATCAGCTCACCCAGAGCGCTGCACATCTTGCGGATGGCTTCTTCTCTGTCCCTTCCGTGCACAATAATCTTGGCTATCATGGAGTCATAATAGGGAGATATGGTGCAGCCCTGATACAGTGCCGTATCCACACGGATACCATTTCCATCTGGCAGATGAAGCTCTGTTATGGTTCCCGGGCGTCTGGCATTGATTCTGCACTCAATGGCGTGCCCTCTTACCAGAATATCCTCCTGCTTCACAGACAGCTCTTCGCCCGCTGCCACACGAATCTGTTCCTTAATCAAATCAAGCCCTGTCACTGCCTCTGTCACCGGATGCTCCACCTGGATTCTCGTGTTCATCTCCATGAAATAATAGCTGCCGCTCTTATCATACAGGAATTCAATCGTTCCTGCATTTTCGTAATTTACTGCCTTAGCTGCCCTGACCGCTGTCTCACCCATTTCCCGGCGGAGATTTAGCGGAAGCGCCTCACAGGGGGCTTCCTCCAAAAGCTTCTGATGATGCTTCTGAATCGAGCAGTCACGCTCGCCCAGATAAACGACATTCCCATGCTTATCTGCCATAATCTGAACTTCGATATGTCTCGGATTGCGGATAAAACGCTCCATGTACATAGTATTGTCACCGAAGCCCTTTACCGCCTCACGCTGTGCTGTCTTGAAATTCTCGATAAACTCCTCTGACGTCTCTGCCACGCGCATTCCTTTGCCTCCGCCTCCGGCAGATGCCTTAATCATCAGTGGATAGCCGAGTTCATCAGCGATTTTCTTTGCTTCCTCTGCATCATAGACAGGCTCTTTCGTCCCCGGCACAATCGGAACACCTGCCTCCTCCATCGTCTTTCTTGCTTCTGATTTATTCCCCATACGATGAATCATCTCTGAGTTTGGTCCGATAAAGGTGATTTTACATTTCTCACACATTTCTACAAATTTAGCATTCTCAGACAGGAAGCCGAAGCCTGGATGAATGGCATCGGCGCCCGTTGCTATCGTGGCACTGATAATCTGCTCCATGTTCAGATAGCTGTCTGCACTGGCTGCCGGTCCGATGCAGACACTCTCGTCTGCAAGCTGTGTGTGAAGTGCTTCCTTATCCGCCTCAGAATATACCGCTACCGTCTTAATTCCCATCTCACGCAGCGCCCGGATAATTCGGACTGCGATTTCTCCGCGGTTTGCAATCAAAACCTTATGAAACATCTTTCCTATTCCCTTCCAATCTACATGCCAAAATCAGTGCTTACCCAATAGCAAAGGTCAGCTCTGCGATAACGGCCGCCTGCCCGTCTACGCTGGCAACTGCCTTTCCTACTCCTATCGGGCCCTTTCTCTTGATAATCTCTACCTCAAGCTTGAGGACATCGCCCGGAACGACCTTTCTCTTGAACTTTGCTGAATTGATTGCGCCAAAATAAGCCGTTTTTCCCTTATTCTCTTCCAAGGACAAAATGGCTACCGCACCTACCTGTGCCAGCGCTTCAATCTGCAGCACACCCGGCATAACCGGCTCTCCCGGAAAATGGCCTCGAAAATAATACTCATCAAAGCTCACTGCTTTATAGCCTGTGGCACGCACGCCCGGCTCCAGCTCTTCTATTCTGTCCACCAGCAGAAACGGATGTCTGTGTGGAATAATCTGTTCTATTTCTTTAATACCTAACATAGTAAAACTCCCTTCAAACACTGAAAGAATAACCGACCGTCGATTCTTATATGATAGAAAACAGCGGCTGACCGTACTCTACCATCTGCTCATTTTCTACAAGAACTGCCTCGAAAATACCATCCTTCTCTACCTCAATTTCGTTCATCAGCTTCATGGCTTCAATGATACCGAGCACCTGTCCCTTCTTCACTGTATCGCCAGGCTTTACAAATGGCTCTGCCTCAGGAGAGGATGCGCTGTAAAAGGTTCCCACTAACGGGGATTTCAGCGCTTCACCCTTAAGAAGCGTTTCCTTCGCTGCTTCTGCAGCCGGTACTGGCTGCACTTCAGCCGTCTCTGCTGTTCTGACTGCTGTCTGCATTCCTCTGGCATCTGGCTCGGACAGAACTGTTTTTTCGCCATCGTTAACCAGTTCCTTGCGCATGCCGCCCTGCCATTTTTCCAGAGTCAGCTTCATGTTGCCCTCTTCCAGAGAAAATCCGGTTAAATTTGAATCTGAAACTGTCTGAATCAATGTAATAATCTGATTTATTTCCATAATTGCCCTCCATCCGGCAAGCTGTGTTTACTGATATTTCTTTACTAACAAACTGGCATTATGTCCGCCGAAGCCTAAGGAATTGCTCAGCGCATAGGTAATGTCACATTTTACGCCGTTGTCCTTCACATAATTCAAATCGCATTCCTCGTCTGCAATCTGATAGCCCACGGTCGGATGCACATAGCTTTCCTGAATACTCTTTACGCAGGTGATAAACTCTACTGCACCTGCTGCTCCAAGCAGATGTCCAATCATGGACTTGGTAGAGTTGATAAGCAGATTCTTTGCATGCTCCCCAAATGTCCTGTGGATTGCTCTTGTCTCGAACAAATCATTGTGATGTGTGCTGGTTCCATGTGCATTGATATAGTCCACTTCTTCCTTCTGGATGCCAGCCTCGCGGATTGCATTTTCCATCGCCATCGCTGCACCCTCACCAGACTCTGCCGGAGAAGTGATATGATATGCGTCAGAGGTAGCGCCGTAACCTGCGATTTCTGCATAGATTGTAGCATTTCTCGCAAGTGCATGCTCAAGCTCCTCCAGAATAACAATACCTGCACCTTCACCCATGACGAAGCCGTTTCTTTCCTTGTCAAACGGTATAGAGGCGCGCATCGAGTCTGTCGAAGCTGACAATGCAGTGAGCGCAGCAAAGCCTGCAATTCCGATTGGACTAATGGAAGCCTCACAGCCTCCGGCAATCATCACATCTGCATCACCGCACTGAATGGAACGGTATGCCTCGCCGATTGAATGGCTTCCTGTCGCACAGGCAGTTACGATATTTAAGCTCTTTCCCTTCGCACCAAACTGAATGGATACATTTCCGGCTGCCATATTACTGATCATTAACGGCACAAGCAGCGGATTCACTCTGCCCGGTCCTTTTTCGAGAAGCTTCTGATGCTCCTTCTCCATAATCTGTAAGCTTCCGATACCGGAGCCGACAGCTACACCGACACGGTACGGGTCTTCCTTTTCCATATCAAGCCCTGCATCGTCCAGTGCTTCCTTTGTCGCTGCCACCGCATACTGGCAGAACAGCTCCATACGCTTTGCTGCCTTGGCATCCATATAATCAGCTGCCTTGAAATCCTTCACTTCTGCTGCCAGCTTTACCTTATAATCGGTTGTATCGAAACGGTCAATCTCTCCAATGCCCACACGTTTTTCCAGAATTCCCTGCCAGAATTCCTCTACACTGTTTCCAATAGGGGTAATTGCTCCCATACCCGTAACTACTACTCGTCTGCTCATCACTCATTTACCTCTCTGTCCCATTTACATTGCCATACCGCCGTTGACCTGTATCACCTGTCCGGTGATATAGCCAGCCCTGTCAGAAGCAAGGAATGCTGCCGCCTCTGCGATATCCTTTGTATTGCCAAGCCTGTGCATCGGTATCTGCGCAAGGATATTTTCCTTTACACTGTCTGATAACACGGCTGTCATCTCTGTTTCTATAAAGCCCGGCGCAATCGCATTGACTGTCACATTTCTGCTTGCCAGCTCTCTTGCCGCCGATTTTGTCAGTCCGATAATGCCTGCCTTGGAAGCACAGTAGTTTGCCTGACCTGCATTTCCCATAACACCAGACACGGAAGACAGATTGATAATTCTTCCGCTCCTCTGCTTAATCATCAGCTTCGCCGCATGACGAATCGTATTAAAGCATCCCTTTAAATTGATATCCAGAACCGCATCATACTCCGCCTCTGACATACGCAGCAGCAGGTTATCCTTTGTAATTCCGGCATTATTTACCAGAATATCCAGTCTGCCAAGTTCTTCTGCCGCCTTCTTTATCATCTCTTCCGCCGCCTGAAAATCGGCTACATTGCACTGGATAAGAACGGCTTTTCTTCCCAATGCCTCTATCTTAGCTGCGACTTCCTTTGCCGCATCAGCAGAACCATTATAATTTATCGCTACATCAGCACCCTCTCTTGCCAGTGTCAATGCGATTTCTCTTCCGATGCCTCTGCCTGCTCCTGTAACTAACGCTGTCTTTCCTGTCAGCATATCGTTTCTCCTTTTATTCTTTATTCACCGCTGCAGCCGGTTTCTGCTAATACTTCTTCCAAATCTGCCATCGTTTCTATATGAAGACTTCTGACCTCAGGATTTATCTTCTTCATAAAACCGGACAAGGTTTTGCCCGGTCCGATTTCAATGAAGGTATCCACTCCGTCTGCTATCATGCGCTCGATGCTCTGCTGCCATCTGACGCTTGATGATACCTGCCTGGTCAAAAGCTCTTTTATTCCTGTTTCTTCTGTTACATAGTCCGCTGTCACATTCGTTATATATGGAATCTGCGGTTTTCTTATGGTTACATTCTCAAGCACCTGCCCCAGCTTTGCACCTGCCGGGATAAGCATACTTGAATGGAACGGTCCGCTTACATTCAGAGGCATACAGCGCTTCGCTCCTGCCTCCTTCAGCTTCACTCCTGCCTCCTCGACAGCTTCCTTCTTACCGGAAATGACTATCTGTCCGGGACAGTTATAATTGGCAACCTCAACACCGTCGATTGCCGCACATATCGTTTCAATACGTTCTTTGTCCAATCCCAGGACGGCAGACATAGCACCAATTCCCTGAGGTACAGCCTCCTGCATCAGGATTCCCCGCTGTCTGACAACCGCCGCTGCATCCTCAAAGCTCATCGCTCCCGCAGCTACCAGCGCATTGTATTCTCCAAGGCTTAAGCCTGCACAAACGTCTGCCTTAAGTCCTTTCTTTTGTGCAGCACACATAATTGCTGCAGAAGCAGTAAGAATCGCTGCCTGTGTATACTCTGTCAAATTCAGCTTATCATTTTCCTCAAAGCAAAGGCTCTGCATATCCAGCCCTGTTATCTGTGATACCTTCTCAAATATTTCTTTTGCCTCCGGGAAATTATCGTAAAATTCCTTTCCCATACCCGGCTTCTGTGCGCCCTGCCCCGGGAATAAAAATGCGGTCTTGCCCATGTCTGCCTCCATATTATCTCTCTATTTTGACAAGAGCTTATTTGCTGTTGTCATAATATCATCAATGATTGCCTGACAGCTTTCACGCTTGTTAATCATACCGGCAATCTGTCCTGCCATCAGAGTTCCGTTCACTACATCGCCCTCCATGACAGCTCTCCTAAGTGCTCCAAGAGTCAGATATTCAAGCTCTTCAAAGCTTGCTCCCTCCTGCTCCTTTTTGATGTATTCTCTCGTCATCTGGTTGCGAATCTGGCGCACCGGATGTCCGTGGCTTCTGCCTGTAACCTGAGAGTCAATGTCCTTTGCCTTGATAATCTTATCCTTATAAGCATCGCTTACGATAGATTCGTCTGCCACGACAAAGCGTGTACCTATCTGTACTGCCTCAGCTCCCAGCATCATCGCTGCAGCAAAGCCTCTGCCGTCTCCGATACCGCCTGCCGCAATAACCGGAATATCAACTGCATCTACAACCTGCGGAACAAGCGTCATCGTTGTCAGCTCTCCGATATGTCCGCCCGACTCGCAGCCCTCTGCCACTACTGCCGCTGCACCGCAGCGCTCCATACGTTTTGCCAGTGCTACGGAAGCAACTACCGGAATAACTCTGATGCCTGCTTCTTTCCACATATCCATGTACTTCTCCGGGCTTCCGGCTCCTGTTGTAATGACCTTAACGCCTTCCTCTACGACAACCTTTGCCACGTCCTCTGCATGAGGGCTCAGCAGCATGACATTCACGCCAAACGGCTTATCTGTCAGCTCTTTTGCCTTGCGGATTTCCTCTCTGACTACCTCACCCGGTGCATTTGCCCCGCCGATTAAGCCAAGACCGCCCGCATTTGATACTGCTGCTGCCAGATTATGCTCCGCTACCCATGCCATACCGCCCTGAATAATCGGGTATTCAATTCCCAACAGCTCTGTTATACGTGTTTTCATTATGCCTCTACACCTTTATTCTCTAAATATTTGATAACATCCTCAACGGTTGACAGTGCGTTTAAATCCTCTGCCGGGATTTCTACGGAATACTCATCCTCCAATGCCATAACCAGTTCGAATAAGTCAAGGGAATCTGCTCCCAAATCTTCCTTGAATCTGGACTCCAGCTTAATCTCGTCCTCGGATACACTCAGCTGCTCTGCAATAATGGATTTCATCTTTTCTAACATAGTTTTACTCCTTTGATATTCATTTTGTTTGATTTACTAATATTTTGATAATCAAAGTATATTAGTAAAACGAGGTTTTGTCAAGAGTAAAATCCAATCCTGCAGTATTTTTATATTCTTAAACTATTTGCTGCCCAGATAAATAAAAAGGAGCACGCCTATTTTGCGAAACTCCTTTTTATTTGCCTGCCGTGAATAACCGTAAGCTTTATTTCTTCTTTTTATCAGTCTCAGCCAGCTTCTTCACCACCGGTACTGCGACAGCTGCCACTATCAGAATACCCCCGAGTATCAGCAGTATCGTAGACACAGACCACTGCGTTTTGGCGGTCACATTCCCGCTTCCTGCTGTGATTGCCGCCGGAATCTGCGGACATTCTGATACCACAGCCTCCAGACGTGCACCTGCATCAGCAGGAGCTGCTGCAGTAAGCTTGAGCAGACCATTCATATTGATAGAACCATCCGCGTTGCGGGTTGGCACAATTGTCACGTCCAGGCTTTCAAACCAGCCCTCCTCCGCCTTTGTACCAGAGACGTTCGCTGCACTGGCACCTGTCCAGAAATAGTTTGAAGCACTTGCCAGAGAATCCTGTCCCTTCAGGTCATACTTATCAGCCTTGCCGGAGACAGGCTCCATGGAAATCACACCCTCTGCCACATACTCTGTTTTCTCTGCTGTCCCCGTATACAGAGAAATGCTTTCCGCACTGCCAAAAGCTGCATTTCCATAAGAGGTTACATTCTGTATGATACAGTCCGGGCCGCTGTTGCTGGTTATACCCTTGGCACCATTTGCAAAGGAAATACTGTTTATTAGCTGATGTTTGCCCGGCATACTTTCACCGCCCAGCTTGAAGCCGTTTCCCTCGCCCTGGTCTTCAGCAAGCAGCTGACCCCTTAATCTGGCATTTTCAGACAGGAAACCATTCGCATAGGCTACACAGTTGCGAATGACTACTGCTCCGATAGAACCTGTTGTAGACTTCGCATACAAATCCCATCCATCATCAATATTATGATGAGAGATACAGCCCTCAAATACATTTCCATCACCGCTTGTTAATTTTGCCGCAAAGCCGTCAGCATCATTGCCTTTATAATCGGCATTGTCATAAGCATCACAGTTCTTAATCAGATTATAGCTCGGCCACTTCTCATATGGTTCAGCAGAAGAACCGCTGATTTGAATGCCACTGTCACCGTTGTCATGCACGCTGCAAAGCTCCACAATATTATAATTCCCCTGTATATTCATCGGCTTAACGCCAAATTCCGAATTTCGGATATCCAGTCCATACAGATGCCAGTAATCGGCGCTGATGTTGATTCCGCCCTTTGCTCCTGTCAAATCAATAATTACCTCACCCGGTGTCTCTGCGACCACTGTGATTCTTCCTGCCTCTGTTCCGTCATGTCCTCGTCTAACCTTTATGCCCTCCGTCAGCTTATAGGTGCCGTTCCTCAGCAGAATTGTCTGTCCCGGCTGCGCATAATCAAACGCCGTATAAATATCCAGCGGATTTTCCTCAGAGCCGTCACCTCCTGCCTGACCGTCCGGTGTAACGATGATTGTCTCGGAAGCACTTCCATACTTCTTATAGGTTACTGTCAGTACCCTCTCGACCGGGTCAAAGGACTCCAGTATTTCCTCCTCGTCCGGTGCCAGACTGCAGGTAAATGCATTCTCACCTGCCTTCAGTGTAAAAGCTTCCTCCACATATTCCTCTGCCTTAATCTGCTTATTCACCAGCTCATTTCCGTCTGCATCGGTCACTGTCAGATTTCCTGCAATATTGGCACGGTATTCAAACGGATACTCTGCAGAGCCGGTTGTCGTGGTGGAATACAAGTCTATCTTCGGTATCGTGTACACGACAGGCGGGTCAATACGTGCCTCATCATCTGCCGCCTTGATAACCTCCAGGCTCATATCCGTTACAGCTACCTCAATATAGCGGCTCGCCATCAGACCTACATAAATGTGTCTGATGTCCTGCACCAGCAACGGGTCTGTATATGTATCGCCTGCCGGATAATAGAAAATCTTTTCTATTTCACTTCCGTCCTCCTTCACAAGACTGCCGTGGTAGCCTGTATTGGAACGTCTTAATTTGAAATGATATGTATCGCCAACCTCATATGTATTTGTCGCACTGTTTGATTCTGGATATTCAAAAGCAGAATCGGTATTGTTTAACACTCGGGTCTTCTCGCCCTCATTCGCCTTCGGATTTGTATAACCGTTTACTACTCTCAATCCCGCCACATTATCAAAGCTGGAGCTGGAGCCTGTCTCTGGATTTATCTTCTTAAACTTGGCCAAGGTCACTCCGGCAGAATTGAAATATCGTCCGTTTCCTTCATTTGCTCCGGCGATTGTATCAATCGCCATGATACCGAAGCCGGTCTGGTTACTCATCGTACCGCCTACATTTACCGCTGTCACCTCAAAGGTTGCCTCCATGGTAAAATTATCATCTGCTGCAAGCTCGGTATAATAAAATACGAATCCATCCTCAGAGTCTGCAATCTTACCTCCGGTAGAGGTGATAATTACCGGTTCATCCGCACTGTAGAAATCGCCGGTCACGGTTCCTTTTGCACCCGAGCCGACAGGAGCCGACAGAAATGCCCTTTCTGCCTTACCAGTCATCTGCTTGTCTGTCACTGCCTCTGTAGCATCTCCCACAGCAGTTCTGAATGCAGTTACCTTGAACGTATATTTCTCTCCATCCGTCAGACCGGATATCTCCATACCGTTCTTATCGCTCTTACCAAGAGATACATATGCACTGTCCTCAGCTCCGGCAGGCTTTGCCAGTACCTCATACTCATCAGCCTCCGGTACCTTTGTCCAGGCAAGCTCTGCCGAACCGGAACCTGTACATTTCACAGCTTCTATCGTCGGTACTGCCAGCGGAACGATGAAATCAATCGAGCTTTCTCCATTAATCTTCTTATCCTCACCGTTTCTGACAGCAGTTACTACCAGTCTGTAGGTGTTGCTTGCTGTCGGCTTGAACACAACCTCGCCGCTGCCGGCATTTTCCACCCCTGCTGCAGTAAATACCACATCCTCAACGATTTTCTCACCCTTCATCAGCTTGACCGTGATTTTGTCGGCGCCGTTGCAGCCCATATCCATCTTCCAGGAAACCGTTATCTCTCCGGCATCCTCGCCTGTTCCCTGTACGCCGGATACCTTCGGCTCACTTACCTCACTCCATGCCTTTCTTGGCTGCTCCCATGCAGAAGTCCCTGATTCTACCGGCGCACTGTTCGGCGTGCCAAGTCCGCTGACACGATACTTAAGCTCACCGGATTTTAGCTGCAGGATATCATGTGCAAAGCTGGCTGCATCCGCGTCCACAATCCCTGCCATCTGCCACTCATCCTCACCCAGCTTATATTCTATGAGAATTCTCGCCGCACCCTCTGCCGGTTTCTTAATCTCCCATGTAACATTGGCAAATGCCTCCGTACTGCCCGGCGCAAGTGTCGGAACCTCTGCCTTCACAGAGCCGTCTGTAATCTCAGGAGCAGTTCCCTCCAGCGTCATTTCATAGGAAAGATAATAAATATTGATACCACCGACAACGGAATACAGCTGATAAGCTCCGCCCTCACTGAATTCAAACTTATACTCCGTAATCTGGTTCGGAAATGGCGTTGATGTCTGCTTATAGCCATTCGGTCCCGATAATTCAAGGCATCTGTCCGTAGCAGAGCTGTTTGCCGTGATTCCGTACACAGTCAGCACTCCTGCTGTCGGTGCCTCAAAGCTTAAGTTTACCTCTGTCGCACTGCCCGTCGTGCCAAACTGAAAGCGGTGCGTGAAGTCGATGCCATTTAATGATTTGGCATTCGCTGTTATCTTGGTACTCTCCTCCTTCGGCGCAACGGCCGTATAATTACCATACTTTGCACCCTCTTTGACGGAAGTGGTCGTATCGTCCATTGTCCACCACACTGTCCAGCCACCGTCAAGAATGTTTGCCGCTTTTGCCTCCGGCACCTTGATGCCAAACGGCACCAGTCCCAGAACCATCGCAGCCGTCAGCAGCCACGCTAACATGTTCTTTGTCCTTCTGTTCATAATAACCTCCCTTGTCCCTGTTCATTTATGTAAGAGCTTACATACTGATACTTCTATTTTACTACATATTACTTTTCTCCGTCAACAGACATCTCGTTTTCCAGCAGAAGAACTGCATTCTTGTCAAAATAAAAAGCTTGCCATACGGTTTTGAATACTATATAATGTAGTGGAGGGATTGTTAACAATTTTTTAACATACGAGGGATGATTATGACAAACAGAGAACTTATTACATCCATTATAGAAAAGCTGGACTATATCAAACCGGACACGATTCCGAACATTGATTTATACATGGACCAGGTAACTACCTTTATGGATTCTAATCTGGCGAGATCCAAGCGTTATGATTCTGACAAGATTCTCACCAAAACCATGATTAACAACTATGCCAAAAACGATTTGCTCCCGCCGCCGTTTAAGAAAAAGTATTCTAAGGAGCACCTTCTGGTACTGATTTTTATTTACTATCTGAAAAATATTTTGTCCATCAATGATATCCAGACGCTGCTGTCTCCTTTAACTGAAAAGTACTTTACTGCTGCTGACGGGCTTTCTCTTGAAGATATCTATGAGACAGTTTTTGAGCTGGAAGAGAAGCAGGTAAAGTCACTGGCAAAGGATGTCATCTCGAAATATGAACAGGCCAGCCAGGTATTTACCGGAGAAGACGAGGAAGACCGGGAATTTCTGCAGACCTTCTCCTTCATCTGTATGCTGGCATTTGATGTCTACATGAAGAAGCAGATGATTGAGAATATGATTGACGAGCTGAAATTAAAAAGTGAAAGTAAAAATCCCCATGCGGGCAAAAAAAAGTGACCGGATTTTTCCGGCCACTTTTCTTATTTTTTCTGGTCAATTCTGCTGAATACCATATCATAGCCGTCACTGCCATAATTCAGTGAACGGTTCACACGGCTTATCGTCGCTGTCGAAGCACCTGTCTTCTCTGCAATCTCCAGATACGTATTATGATTTCTCAGCATCCGCGCCACCTCATATCGCTGTGACAGAGATAACAGTTCATTTACCGTACATATATCTTCAAAAAAGGAATAGCACTCCTCTGCATTTTGCAGGCACAAAATCGCTTCAAACAAATGGTCTACCGCTTCTGTTCTGATTTTCTTGCTCATGGCATACCCTCCATAACTATATTCGTAATCCCACAATATATCAGCCACCAGAACATTTTAACATACTAAAGTCTTAAAGTCCAGCCCTTTTATCTAAAATTCTCTTTTTAATTTCCTCCGGTCTGTCATTGAGAATCAGCTCCTCCGGGAAGCCAACCTCATCCAGAAGCTTCTGCGCATAAACGTGGTTTCCCACATCAGCATCAATATGAGCATCACTGTTTACCACAACCGGAACACCGAGCTTCATACAGAAATTTAAAATAACCTTGTCATTCTCAAGCGCATTCTTTCTAAAGCCGCTGGGATTGAGGGAGCTGTTATTCAGTTCAATAATCGTGCCCGTTTCTCTGGAAGCCCGGACAATTTCCTCATAATTCATCAGATATCTGCCGTCATCCGGGTGTCCGAGAATCAGCACATGCGGATTTTGCATGACAAGACAGGCTGCTCTCGTATTCTCCTCTCTGCTGCCTGGCGTGATGCACGGCGGATGAAAGCTTGCCACGGCATAATCCAGCCGTCTCAGTGTATACTCCTGCATATCTACATTTCCGTCATAATCTGTAACATTAAGCTCACTTCCAAACATCAGCTCCACACCGTACTGTTCTCTCGGAATTACTTTCATATTCTGAAAATAGAATTCATGGCAGGTTCCCGGCATCGCCATCGCATGCTCGGTAATTCCCAGCAGCTTAAGTTCCCTGTCCGCAGCAGCCTTCGCCATCTCCCTAATCGTACTGTACGCATGTCCGCTGGCAATCGTATGCGTATGCAAGTCTAAAATATATTCCATAGCATCCTCCTTACACCTGCAGATTACTCCATTGACTCCAAATCCTATAATCCTGCATCACAAATATTTTACCACAGCTGTCAACATTTTTACACTTTTTCATATTTTATTTTTGTAACCAGCAGATTTCCACACAGTCAGCACGATGCGCTGTAGTGCTGTCATGATTTTTCAGCGCAGAAATGAGGAGACTATGAAAAATTTTTGTAACAAAATTCTTCTTTTTTCCACAATCGCCCTGATGTCTCTGGCATCTCTCACCGGCTGTCAGAAAAAAGAAGAAGGCTTAACAGAGCTTACATTAAACGAGGTGGCACACTCTATCTTCTATGCACCACAGTACGCGGCCATTGAGTTGGGTTACTTTGAGGAAGAAGGAATCGCCCTCACTCTGGTAAACGGTGCCGGTGCCGACAATGTTATGACCGCCCTGATTTCCGGTGACGCAGATATTGGATTCATGGGTTCCGAAGCGTCTATCTACGTGTACTCAGAAGGCGCATCCGATTATGCTGTCAATTTTGCACAGCTTACTCAACGTGCAGGCAACTTCCTCGTGGCAAGGGAAGAAAAGCCTGATTTCAAATGGACAGATTTAAAGGGCTGCGAAGTACTTGGCGGAAGAGCCGGCGGTATGCCGCAGATGATATTTGAATATATCCTCAAACAGAACGGTATCGACCCTTCCAAAGACCTTAGCATTGTGCAGAACATTAATTTCGGTCTTACAGCCGGCGCATTTTCCGGCGGTCAGGGTGATTACACCGTAGAATTCGAACCATTTGCCACAGCGCTGGAACTGGAGGGCAAGGGTTACGTTGTCGCTTCTCTTGGTGTAGACAGCGGCTATGTGCCTTACACTGCCTACTGTGCAAAAAAGAGCTATCTTGAGAAAAATCCTGAGATGGTTCAACACTTCACCAATGCCATCCAAAAAGGCATCAACTATGTAAACACGCACTCCGCTGAAGAAATTGCTGCCACAATCTCTCCACAGTTTGCAGAGACTGATATGATAAATCTGGTTACGATTGTCGAGCGTTATCAGGAGCAGGACACATGGAAAACCGATACGGTATTTTCCGAAACCAGCTTCAAGCTGCTGCAGGATATCCTGATAGAAGCAGGCGAGCTTGACGCACCTGTTCCTTACGAAGACCTTGTAACAACGGAGTTCTCCTTAAATGCCGTAAATTAAAAAAAGAGTCCTGCTTTGCAGGCAATGTCATTAAGTTAATCTAAAAACACAGCCGTTGAGGGACGGAGAACTGACTTCCGTTCCTTAACGGCTGTACTGTTTTTGCGCTGTCCATTTAAATAAGGCCGAAATGATAAACAATCCGTAAACAAATCTTCGATTTGTACTCTGGGTATTTCGCCCTTGCAGGGAGCAAAGTCACGCAGGCGTGACTTATACAAATGCTGTTGCATTTGAGGGTGTGCCGGATACGGCATAGTGTTCGTACAAGGATGTGCAACATCCTTTGGACACACTAGGTGTCCACACACTTATATAATCCTTCCACCTCTTTCCCCTAAGTAACATTTACGAGAGGAGGAAGCACTATCAAAAGAAATTCATTTATTCAGATGAGCAAGCTCCACAATGTCCGTGGCAGGATTACTTATATATCCAGTCACGCCAAGCAGGAGCATTATCTGGACGAAGCCAAACGCTTCTATACCGACCTTATCAATCTTCTGATAGAGGACGATAAGGATAAGCTCCATGTCTTTGATAAAAACGGATTGTACCTTGCCACCAAGAAAATCGGTAAAAACAATCCAAAAGCAGAACAGATAAGGGCAGACAATGAGGTGCGTATGCGGTGGAATCATGAGGTAGACCGAGCCTTAGTCAGCCAAGTACCGGAGGACGAGATACGACAGATAAAGGAAGAATTTATCACAGACCGTATCCGACAGTCCATTGACGCCTGGGGCAGACAGCCTGACTTACTTGCCAACATCATCATAAAGGCAACCATGCGACTGGCACTTCTGATTTCCGAAATACTGACCGAAGCAAGGGAACTGAAAAACAAGCTGTTCCATGAAGCTCTTGAAAAAGAGTATGGAAACAAGGCTGTTATAAAAGCAGAGGACACCGCAGATGTTGTTACTGCTCTGACTAAGGAAACAATAAAAGAAACTGAACCACCAAGCGTTACAGTTACCGCAACTGTTCCGGAAGCAGAAGTTGTAGAACAACAGCTCACGCCACAGATACCACCAAAACAGGTTATACCACCGGAATCTACCACTTTCCCAAGACTTCAAAAGGTCAAGGTTACTCTTGATAAACACAATAACCTTATCTTTGAAGCAGAGCATGAACGGACAAAGCTTGAGCTTGAATTAAGCGATTTAAAGGGACTTGCAAGACTTACCAAGAAAAAGGAGCTTGAAAGCAGGATTGCCACTAAAACCGAGGAAATCCGAACCCTTAAAGCCAGATTATC
>JAGANQ010000022.1 GCA_017624115.1 Lachnospiraceae bacterium | reverse complement strand
TGTCCTTCCATGACCGCCTTGCCGTGGAAACGGTTCGGAAGCCACGGCGCGGAATTGATATAGAAATACCAGCGGATCGCGTCCGCGCCGTACTGCGCCAGCGCGTCGAACGGGTCTACCGCGTTTCCTTTGGATTTGCTCATCTTCTGTCCGTTCTCATCCTGTACATGTCCTAGCACGATCACGTTTTCATAAGGCGCTTTGTTAAATAGCAAAGTTGACTCCGCGAGCAGAGAATAGAACCATCCTCTCGTCTGGTCTACCGCTTCAGAAATAAACTGCGCCGGGAACTGCTGCTCAAACAGCTCTTTATTTTCAAACGGATAATGGTGCTGTGCAAACGGCATCGCTCCTGAATCAAACCAGCAGTCGATAACCTCCGGCACACGCTTCATCTGCCTGCCGCACTTCGGACATTTAATCGTAACAGCATCAATATACGGGCGATGCAGCTCGATATCCTCCGGGCAGTTATCGGACATTTCCTTTAACTCCGCAATGCTTCCGACAGAATGCTGCTCACCGCACTCACACTCCCAGATATTGAGCGGGGTACCCCAGTAACGGTTTCGGCTGATGCCCCAGTCCTGCACATTTTCCAGCCAGTCGCCGAAACGACCCTTGCCAATACTCTCAGGAATCCAGTTAATTGTATTGTTATTGCGGATTAAATCCTCTTTTACGGCCGTCATCTTGATAAACCAGGACTCTCTCGCATAATAGATTAACGGTGTGTCACATCTCCAGCAATGCGGATATTCATGTTCAAACTTCGGTGCATCAAAAAGCTTGCCCTCTGCATCGAGGTCTTTTAATACCTCTGGGTCTGCTTTCTTTACAAACATTCCCGCATAAGGAGTCTCCTCTGTCATCTCACCCTTGCCATTGACAAACTGAACAAACGGCAAATCATACTGTCTTCCCACACGGGCGTCATCCTCACCGAATGCCGGAGCGATATGAACGATACCGGTACCGTCTGACATGGTAACATAGGTATCACAGGTGATAAAATGTGCCTTCTTGTTCTGCTTCTTAACACTTTCTGCCGTGCAGGCAAACAACGGCTCATATTCCTTATATTCCAGCTCTGTTCCGGCATACTTCTCAAGAACCTCATATGCCTTTCCATCCTCTGCCAGTCTGCCAAGCACCTGGTCAAGCAGAGCCTCCGCCATATAGTAGGTACGTCCGTCTGCTGCCTTTACCTTACAGTAGGTTTCATTCGGATTCACGCAGAGTGCCACATTAGAAGGCAGTGTCCATGGTGTAGTTGTCCATGCCAGAAAATATGCGTCCTCTCCGACTACCTTGAAGCGTACTACGGCAGAACGTTCCTTCACGGTCTTATAGCCCTGTGCAACCTCCTGTGAGGACAGCGGCGTACCGCATCTCGGACAGTAAGGCACAATCTTGAAGCCCTTATACAGAAGCTTCTTATTCCAGATTTCCTTTAACGCCCACCATTCGGACTCGATAAAATTATTGTCATAGGTCACATAAGGGTTTTCCATATCTGCCCAGAAGCCTACCGTAGAAGAGAAATCCTCCCACATACCCTTGTACTTCCATACAGATTCCTTACACTTCTTAATGAACGGCTCCATGCCGTATTCCTCAATCTGCTCTTTTCCGTTAAGTCCTAAAAGCTTCTCGACCTCAAGTTCAACCGGAAGACCGTGTGTGTCCCAGCCTGCCTTACGAGGCACCATGTAGCCCTTCATTGTGCGGTATCTTGGAATCATGTCCTTGATAACACGAGTCAGCACATGACCGATATGCGGCTTGCCGTTTGCTGTAGGCGGGCCGTCATAAAAAGTATATGTCTCGCCCTCCTTGCGATTCTCCATGCTCTTCTCGAAAATCTCATTGTCCTTCCAGAACTGCTCAATCTTTTTTTCTCTCTCCACAAAGTTCAAATCTGTCGATACTTTGTTATACACTTTCTTCTCCTCCATTTCTTCCGGCGGCATAATTCCGCTCCGCCGCAGTGCGTTCCTGCCCGGAGGGTTTTTTGATGTAATAGGAAATTCTATCGAAATTTCCTATTACATCAAAAAACCTCTGCCCTGAAACCAGGACAAAGGTTCTTGCTTTGCTATACCACCTATTTCAACATACAGTTATATGAGTCCCCTATAACGGCGGGATTCCGGCAAAGCTTACTTGATTCAGCCATGCAACTCCAGAGTGATTTTCATCTGCTGCCTACTCGCACCGGTTTCCACCGCTCCCGGCTCTCTGCAGCTTTTAGAAACAGACTACTCTCTCTATCCACATTATTACTCCATATGGCAATTCATGGCTATATTATAATATTTCGCCTATTTCTTGTCAAGTAAAAGCTCGGTAAATCCACGCATTCCCCTGCTTTCCTACTCGTTCCACCACACCTACAGCATACAGAATATTCAGCACCATCTGTGCAAGCCTTCTGGATATATGTGCGACCCGCGCAAATTCCTGCGTACCAAATTCCTCCGGCAGCCCCTCAGGCAGCAGCTTTCTGTAATCCTGCAGGCAGTCGATACACAGCTCATCTAGAAGCTTTGTTGGTATCTTATCGTATTTAGAAGAGCCCTTCTTTCTGTCCCTGCTCCAGCCGTCAAGATAACGGTATTCCTCTGCCTCCAGCACCAGCACACGCAGATGAAAATTCGGATTTTTCAGATGCTCCTTAATCTTATACAGCTCAGCGCAAACCTCATAGACACTGCCTTTTCTCGGAGATACACGCCCCTTCGAAACCTCTCCGCTCTCCTTATCCAGCCAGTAGAGCCACTTCTTACCAAGAACCGGATATACCACCGTCACCGGATAATCCGGCAGAAATGCAGTCAGCTTCTCCCGCAGCTTATGAAATTGTCTCGTCTGAACCTCGATAATCTGCTCTCCGTCAAAAATGTCCGCATAATAGCTGCCTACCCGTACCTCCTGCTTCGTTTCATCCGGTTCCAGATAATTCTTAAGAAGAGCATGCAGCGTCTTCTCTCCCAGCGTGCCGATACCATTCCGTTCCCTGTTGACATACGCAGTCCTCTGATATGCCTCTGAAAATCTTGCCTGATTCATCGTTCTCTGCTCCTGCTTCCTGTAAAGTTGGTGCGGCCATCGTCAAGCCTTCCTTGCCGCCAGACGTATCTTCCTGTAACGCAGCGGCGTCTGTCCCATCTGCTTCTTAAATACCTTTTCAAAATATGTCACACTCTCGAAGCCTGCCATTTCTGACACCTGCGTGATACTGTAATCGGTTGTCTCAAGCAGCTTTCTTCCGCGCTTAATCCGCTGCACGGTCAGATATTCGTTGACCGTAAAGCTTGTAACCTGCTTGAAAATACGACTCAAGTAGCATTTACTTACAAAGAAACGTTCTGACAGCCCCTGCAGCGATATATTTTCATGGCAGTTATCCCGTATATACTCCGCTACCTCATTGACCTTGCTGTATTTTGCAGAAAGCTGACTTTCCTCTGCACCGTCTGTCTCCGGTGTAATCTGGCTGGAACGGATTGCATAGAGAAAAAGCTCTGCCAGTCTGGCACGAACCATCTGCTCATAGCCAATCCTTCTTTCTCTTGCCTCGTCCACAATCGTGCGCATAACGTTTTCTACAACCATTTTACCCTCTTCATCCAAATCGACCATCCGGTAATTTCCGAAAAATTTCTCTATTGACACAACACGAAGCTCTTTAAAAAATGGCTTCAGCCACTCCTCTTTAAGTTCTATAAGCATACGGTTATAATACGTTTTCCCCGATACATTGCTGGTCATATGGATTTTCTCTTTGGCGATAAACAGCAGCGTTCCGGCTTTTACCCGTATCGTCTCACTTTCTATGAAATAATAGCGTTCTCCCTCCAGCAGATAATAGATTTCATATTCGCTGTGCATATGTCTCGAACCCATAGTATACTCGCCATCGCGGATAACATGCTCAACCATCAGTCCCGGCAGTCTCTCCTTAAATAACGTCTGCTTCATAAATTCATCTCCAATGTATTTGATTTTTCAACTTTTAACAAACTAGAGCAATATTTTTCAATTTTTTATATGGATATTATATTATAATCCATAGTGTAAACGCAAGCGGAATGATTTGTTTGCTGTTACGCTATATGGTTCGCCATACTCTTTCTTGTTTGCCCAAAGAATGAGAAGCTTTGGTCGGATAAGAATTTGTATAAACTCCTCTATGGAAATACATTCCATTCCAGAAAAAAGCACACCTCCCCCCGGTGTGCTTTTTTCATGCTGTCTTTAAAATCTTTTCCAGCTCCTCGATAATTCTGTTGTACCATATTTATACCTCACCTCCCGGATAAAGTGTCGATGCGTACAGTCTTCTGCTCTGCGGTATCGGTTTTCCTGACGGTGCTTCCTGCAGCTCATATTTCGTACCGGAATATACATAAGCCCTCTGTGGTGTATATATCAGCACATCCTCTTTTCCTCTGCCGATGAAATCTCCATGCAGCACATATCCGTCCTCCGGGAAGGAAACTACGATATTCCCTTTGCCGTCGTATAATCCCGGATTGACTCCGCCGCCTCTTCTATATGCCAGTATGTAGTCTCTGCCTTCGCCGTTCCAGTTGTACAGCGCATCGACAATGGTGAGCCAGCCCTTTGTCTGACGGTCCTCTTTCCATAGCTCCCTGCCCTCACAGTCAAGCAGGAACATGCCGTCCTTACCGCTCCACTGACCCTTATATCCGTCACCACGCTGAATGCGGTCAAGACCTGCCACCTGCAGTCCGGGCAGCTCAGGGCAGAATTTTCCGAGTGCCACATGCTGGGATTCTATAGAGCCATCATAGCGCCACAGCTCATTTCCATCGGCATCATACAGACAGGTCACACTGCCGCCGACTACGATTTCCGGTCTGCCGTCTGCATTGACATCTCCCACCCACAGACAGTCCGCATGATCCTCCAAATCCTTACAGGACCACAGCAGCTTCCCATTGTGGTCAAGCAAATCATAGCCTGCCATAACCTCGTCATAGCCGTCACCATTCACATCTGATACCCATGGAAAATGCCCTATATTTCCGGCATGTGTCCAGAGAAGATTGAATTCATTATCCATTGCCCACATATTATGGTAACGGTCCTTGAGAATAACATCTCGTCTCGCACCGCTGCCTGTCAGATTGGTAAGGATAATGCAGTCATGTGCCTCATCTGCCGGAAGCTCGTACTGCCTTTTGCACACTCCGGTTTTGCCATCCAGTACACAGAATTTCTTATTCATAACACAGACTATCTCCAGACTGCCATCCCCGTCAAAATCACAGACCTGCACCGGGAAATCAGCACCGAAACCGCCCGGCTTTTCCATCTTCTCACCGGTCTGCCACATCAGCGTACCGTCCAGACGATATGCTGTCACACAGGTCACCTGGTGCGGCACATAGCGGTCATCGATTCCGCTGTTGCCCTGTGCAAAGATAACCTCCATTCTTCCGTCCCCATCAATATCGCCAAGCAGTCCCTTACCGCCTCCTGCTGCCGCTATATCAAAGCTGCTGATTTCGTAAAGCTCTCCCATAGCCTTTGCCTCCTGTCCACTTTTATATATTGCCATTTTACTCCAAACATATCCTTACATTCAATGGACTATCTTATGTTACTTTTAAAAATTTGACTGCACAAAAACGATGTTACTGATTTTTACGGAAAGCGCACTTGACATTTTGCAGTCCGGCACATATACTATATATGATTGGAAAGTTGGCTTTCCATTTCATAAACATATTTTTTTAAGAATGGAGGGAGAATTTGAAAAATCGTCTGGAAGAACTGCGAAAGGCTAAAGGTATCAGGCAGGAGGCGCTTGCCGATGCATTGGAGGTATCACGGCAGACCATCGGCTCTCTGGAAAACGGAAGATACAACCCGTCAATTATGCTGGCATTCAAAATTGCCCGCTATTTCGGAATGAGTATTGAAGAAATCTTTATTTATGAGGAGGAAGATAAATGAGTAAAAAAACAGGTATTGATTTTTTAATAATATTAGCTGGTATTCTGCTGGCAGGAACAGGTATGTTTTTGATAAAGTATCATGCCGAGCCGCAGGGAATCATGCTTACGCTTCCCTATATCTGCCTCTGTGCAGGCTGCGGTATTCTCGGGCATGGCATAGGAAAGGCAGTGAACACCAAAGCTTTGGAAAGTGACCCAGAACTGGAAAGACAGGCGCGCATCAATGAATCCGACGAAAGGAATCTCACTATTGCCAGCCGTGCGAAGGCAAAGGCCTACGATATCATGCTTTCGGTATATGGTATTCTGATGGTTGCGCTGGCTATAATGAATACAGATATGAAGGTCGTTCTTCTGCTGGTTTTTACCTACCTTTTTGTCGTAGGCTGTAATATCTACTACCGCTGTAAATACGAGAAAGAGATGTAGCTTATACACTTGCATTAATGCCCTGGGCTGTCCATTTTGAATTTGAAGGTGAGAGCTGCACACACATTGAGCAGTATAACCTGTTTGAGAATACCTGCAAGACAATATAAGTCTCTTATAATTTCCATAAGAAAAACTTAAGTTGCTAAAACCACCATTTAAGCATATGATAGACATGAAATCTCTTTCCCTTTTTTGAAAGGAGCAGCATGAAAAAGAAAATCAAAGTATTCACTATTGCCGGAATTCTGGCACTGTTCGTATGCAGCTGTACAGGCAGGAATCCGGAACTTAACAATATTCCTACAAAACAGGAATCCGTCACTTCTGCCGCAGAGACAACTACATCTATAGAAACAGCTTCAATAACGTCTCCCTCTGTGATTGTAGAGACGACCTCAGATTCGGCAGAGCAGCAGACTGAATCCGGCACAGCCAAAGCCTGCTTTCCCTTTACAGAATTCAAAAATCTTAAGTTCGTTTTCTCCAGCGGCGCAGGCGGCTGGGCGACAGAACTTACTATTCAGGAGGATGGCAGCTTTTCGGGAGAATTTTACGATGGTGAGCTTGGTATGACCAGCGACACTTATCCAAACGGAACGATGTATCAGTCTGATTTTACCGGACAGTTCACACAGCCTGTAAAAGTCAACGAGTACACCTATTCCATGCAGATCAGCAGTCTGACCTATGCAGAAGAAGCGGGGACAGAAGAGATTAAGAACGGTATGCTCTTCTGCTACAGTGAAGCATACGGTCTCGATGAGGCAGAGAATATCCTGATTTATCTTCCGGGTGCACCTCTTACTGAGCTTCCGCAGGAGTTCCGAAGCTGGGTGGGATATTACGACCTTTCCAGTACCACTGATACAGAACTTCCTTTTTATGCTCTGTATAACGAAACACCGCAATGCGGATTCTCCAGCTATGATGTTCTGGAGCAGCTGGAGCTGTATATGCGCTCCACTGAGGAATCTGCTGCGGCTATAGAAAGCTATCTCCAAAATGAGGCTCAAACTCAGACAGATTTAAATCTTGCAAGCAAGCAGCTATATGATATGTGGGATTCTGCCCTGAATCACATATGGGACATTTTAAATCAGATATCAGATGCAGAAGCCATGGCATCTCTCACGAAAGAGGAGCTTGAGTGGATTGCCGCAAAGGAGAAAGCCGTCACCGAAGCCGGTGCTGAATATGAAGGCGGCAGCATGCAGCCAATGGTTATGAACCTAAAGGCGGCAGAGCTGACCAAAGAAAGAGTGTATAAGCTATTAGAACTGCTCGATTAGACACAATCGAGCAGTTCTTTTACACTCATGCCATAATATCTCTGCTTTTATTCATGAAACGCTTTGTATACCTCTGTACACATGATAATAAATGCACCTGCGCCATGAAGGTCATTCTCACTTGTCGGTCTTGCACAGTAGAATGCGTAATCGCCTACGCCTGTTCCGACACAGATATTATCAATGATAATGCCATTCTCGTTATATTTCAGACGGTTGATAATACCCTTATAGCCCCGCTCTGCGATTTCCAGATAAGACTCATCCAGAAGTCCTGCCTTAACAGCCTTACAGATAGCAGCCACATACAGACATGTACAGGAGGATTCTAACCAGTTTCCTTCCTGTCCCATCTTATTGACTACCTGATACCACAGACCACTCTCCTTATCCTGGAACTTTGCAATAGACTTAAGCAAATCTGTTGTCAGCCGGATTAACTCTGGTCTGTCCTTGTGATCCTTCGGGAAATGGTCAAGCTCCTCTAAGATTGCTACCGGTACCCAGCCGATAGAACGTCCCCAGAACTCCGGTGCAAGGCCTGTCTCAGGATTAGCCCATGGCTGAACCTTCTTTGCATCCCATGCGTGATACCAGAGTCCTGTCACAGGATCCTTTGTCTTTTTCTCCATCAGAAGCGCCTGAAATGCACAGATATCAAAATATTCCGGTGCATCAAACTTCTCTGCAAATTCAGCACTGATAGGCCCTGCCATATATAATCCGTCCAGCCACATCTGATAAGGGTTATTCACCTTATGCCAGAAACCGCCCTCATCGTTCTTAGGGAAATTCTTAATCAGCGGAAGCAGTGTAAATAATGCCTTCTTATATCTCTCATCACCTGATTTCTCATACAGCTCAAACAGCAGCACACCCGGCTGAATATCGTCAAGCTGACCTTCATCAAAAGTAGTAATGGTACCGTCCTCCTGAATAATGGAATCTACCCATGCCTTAATGTAGTCATAGTATTTTTCTTCCTGACAAATATCGTAGGTCTTCTGCATACCTGATAAAAACACACCCTGATGATAATGGAATCTTCCCTTCGGCGGAAGATCCGGTGCATCAAATTTCTTCATCAATGTGTCGCATGCCATTTTCGCATAATCCAAAGCTGTGTGATCCTTGTAAACTAAATCTTTCATCTTTATTCTCCTTTATGTTCGATTTTTAATCACTCAAAGTAAGGCTCGATATCCTCAAATTCTACCTTCCACATGCCATTTTTCGGAAAGCCTGGAAGCTCTTCCGTGCAGCCCCTGTAGCCGGCAGTCATAATCGGAACAGCTAACAGTAACGCGCCATTCCCCGGCAAATACAGCGGTAAGTCCTTTCTGGACTTCTGTAAATTATTTCCGCTTGCCACATAGCTGTTCTTCAGCGTATCCTTCATCAGCAGATCAATCGCCAGCTCCGGCTCACCAATTCTTACGGCGGTCATCGCCATCACTGCGAAATCCCAGCCCCACAGCGAAGGATAATTCCAGCACTCTACCACCTTGTCAAGAGTTGCCTTCATCACCTTTCTGTCAATACAGTCGCTCGGAATCAGTCCGTATGCCATCAGCATGGACGGATGGTCAATATTAAACTTCTCAAAGGTATCCTTGCAATTCTCATGTGCCAGATACAGACCATTGTCCTGCGGCACCTCCGCCATATTCTCGCTTACTCTCGCCCACATCGGGTCACAGTCTTTATTAAGACGCTTCGCCCATTCCACAGCAATCCGCAACGTGAATCTCCAATATTCCACTTCAAATGCAGGGTTCTTCGTAACCTCCGGCTGGTGGCATTCCTGCACCGGAATAACCGGTGATATCAGGTCATACTTCTTCGTCTCTTCATTATACACAGTCAAGTCTACCATAAACTTTGCTGTCTTTTCAATCAGAATCCAGTATTTCTCCAAAAATTCTTTCGAAGGCTTCTGCTGGTAAGCCAGCTCCAGCATATAGATAATATGCGGCTGCTGCCAGATAAGCAGCGTTGCTATCGAAGACGGGCAGTCAATTCCCTGATAAGCAATCATCTTCGGCCAGCGCGCACCCTTGTAGCCGTTTCTTGCCGCATTTGCCTCTGCCTCCGGCACATGCTCCACATACCATGGAAGGCTGCGCTCCAGCAGCTCCGTTCTCTTCCAGAGCGGCGTCCATGCACAATGCCACAGATACATCTCCAGGTGCATCTTTCCATACCAGCTGTTGCAGGTCAGTCCTGTCTCCTGCGGCGGCATAGAGCCGCAGGAATTGATGGCAGATAAATATTGAGAAAGAATAATTCTCCTCTCCAGCTCCTCTGCTCTTGGGTCTTTACTTTCGTTTAACTTTACGATACCGCCAGTTTCCCAGAATCTCTTCCAGGCTGCGCGGCTATGCGCGAGCACTTCCTCCGCGGTCAGTGTATTTTCTCCGTCTCCCTTTAAAAATGTAACCGCCAGAGACACCTTCTCTGCCTTTGGCTTCAGAGTAAGACGATGACCTGTCAGCTCCATATCGCACTCTGAGGAGCGGACAATTACATAATACACATCCCTGTCCAGCGTCCTCTTAAGCTTTATGTACCCTTCTGATGACGACACAGCTTCTGTCGTATGAAGCTCCGTACTTTCCCAGTCAGAAGCGCTGATTTTCGGCGAGCCATACGGAAACTCCAGCATAACAGACAAATCTGTCCCAAGCGCATCTGCTTCTATCACAAACCCCAGCGTATCTGCCTTGTCGTCGCAGGCTGTCTGTACCCTGCATGCCTGTCCCTCATATGTAAATTCACTCTCCAGCATACCCTCATACAGCTTAAGCTCCTGATGCACCTTCGTAAGCTTATCTAACGTCATTGCTCTGTTTTTCCAGAGAAATCCGATTCTCGCAAGGTTCAGTCTGTGCGGATTTTCTCGAACCCAGTCATAAATTGCCTCATTACCCGGTTTCTTTTTCTTCGCATAATACACCGGCCTGCCATTATAATCATACTCTGTCATTTCTACGTCATCCAGTGTATATTCATAGCGTTCTGCACTTACCGGCTTCGTATGCCAGCCCCACTGGCTCTGGGTACATAACGGAAGCACCTCACTGTACTCCTCATAAAATGTCTGCATACCGGTAACATCTGCAGTATACCCCAGCTCTCCGTTTCCCACGGTAAGCGGAGAATCAAAATCTGCCTGTTTCAGAACCGGATCATGTCTTGTCACCAGTTCACGTCGGTTAATTGCCATGATTGTCTCCTTTTCTAATTACAGTTTTTTTGTCCTATTTTTCCTTTACTACTGAAAATTTTCCGCATCGGTTCCTGCGAACTGTTTTTCTTTTTCATTATAGCATACCCGTTTTCTTTTTTCAACGAAAAAGCCCTGTTTTATCACGTTTTTGCTTTTTCTTTTTCGTTGCATTTCCCGGCAAAATGCGGTACACTAATAAGGATAAGTGATTTGAATTTCATATGAAAGGAGTAAAATAATGAGTATAAATAAGACAAAAAAAATCCTGTTTCAGGATGATTTTATGGAATTTCCCATCGGTGAATTTCCATATGACCCTGATCATTCTGCCACCGGCGAATACCATTTCATAAAAGAAAAAGGCTATGCCGGCAGCTGGGTCAATCAGGTCTGCAATTACAGCTATAACGGCTCCGGTGCCAGCTGGATTATCACAGAACACGAGGGCAGACACTACATGGAGCAGATGCGCATTGAAAAAAACAAGCCGCACCGCACCTTCCCGACGCTGCAGACCGGTGATAGATTCTGGCGTGATTATGATGCCAGTGTAAGTATGCGGCGCATTTCCACCAAAGGCTGTGCAGGTCTTGCCTTCTGCATGCAAAACAGTATCAATACCCTCGTTTTTTTACTGGAAAACAATCAGGTGAAGGTCGTTTACCGTCACAAGGAAAATGTCAGCACACTTGCTGAAGCTTCATTTCCTCACGACTGCGACAGCTTTTATGGACTTTCTGTATCTGTACATGGCGAGCAGGTAAGCTGCTTTATAGATGGACAAAAAGTTCTGTCACTTACTACACCGCTTGCTGCCAAAGGTGGAAAAATCGGCATTACCGCCGACTGCCCGACACAGTTCACAGATGTATTAGTACAGACGGACAGCGACACCTTCGCCGCTATTGAAGCCAGCCGCCAGGCAGACGCGAAAGAAACTGCAGAATTGCAAAAGTGCTTTCCAAAGATGAAGCTGTGGAAGAAAATTGATTTGAAAAATTTTGGCACCAGCCGTCAGGTGCGTTTTGGACATCTGACCGGAACCGATGAATGGTTTATTGTGCTTGCCCAGGCACAGAAGCGTGTTCACCGTGATGCCTACGCACATATCAGCTGTCTGACCGCCATCGACCTTGACGGAAATATCCTCTGGCAGAAGGGTGAGCCTTCTGAAAACAGCGCCGTACTCGGTAAGATTTCCGCGGACATGCCATTTCAGGTGTATGATATTAACGGTGACGGCAAGGATGAGGTTATCTGGGGTGAAAATTTTGAAATCCAGATTCTTGAGGGTGCTACCGGGAAGGTATTGAAGAGTGCAAAAACCCCTCTTTCCGATGATGATGACAAATCCCTGATTGGTGTGCCATATAATCTTTACGCTTTCGACCGTATTAACCCGGATGGCATTCGTATTGCCAATTTCTCCGGCAGCACACACCCTTCAGATATTTTAATCAAGGACCGCTACTGCCGTGTGTACGCACTGAACTCCGACCTGGAGGTTATGTGGAAATACAGAAGTCCGAAGAATACCGGACATTTCCCATTAGCGATTGATGTAAACGGCGACGGTCACGACGAGCTGCTCTGCGGCTACACCCTGTTAGACCACAACGGAAGGACTATCTGGACTCTGCCGATTGAAGTGGATCATACTGACGAGATTGTGGCAGGAAAATTTGTCACCGGAAGCGACAAGGGATATTTCGCCTGCGTGTCCGGTACACAGGGCTTCTTCATCTGCGACTTCCAGGGCAATATCGTCAGCCATGATTACATAGGTCATGCGCAAAGAGTCAGTGTCGGAAATTACTGTCCTGAAAAAGAAGGCTTCCAGATTATTGTCAGCAATTTCTGGGGACATCAGGGTATTCTATATTTTTATGATTCTAAGGGCAACCCAATCTGGGAGATGGAAAATGAGCTGAACGGAAATATCCTCGCTCCTGTCAACTGGAAGGGAGATGGCTCGGATTTGATTTTGCTGAATGCTGATGTGAAACGCGGCGGACTGATTGACGGCTCCGGCAGGCAGGCAGTCGCCTTCCCGGATGACGGACATCCGACCATGTGCTGCGAAGCCATCGATTTATGCGGCGATGCCCGTGATGAGCTGGTCGTGTGGGACTACCATAATCTGTATATATACACGCAGGAAGACGGCCCGATTGAAAATTGTTATGCACCGGTGAAGTACCCGATATACAATGCCTCTAACTATCGGGGCGAGTATTCCTACCCGGATATAAGCTATTTAACGTTTTGCGAAAATCCTGCAGAATGATTAAAAAAAGGACAGTCCGAAAGGACTGTCCTTAAATTGTTGGTAAATATTAACCCTTAACAGCACCAACCATCATACCTTTTACAAAATACTTCTGTAAGAAAGGATATAATGCAAGAATCGGAACTGTGGAAACGATAATAGTAGCATGCTTGATTGTCTCGGAAACCATTTCTGAGTCCTCGCCCATACCCATATCGCTCAAATCGTTGATAATCAAAATCTGACGCAGTACTAACTGTAATGGCTCTTTCATCTTATCTTCCAGATAAATCATAGCATTGAACCATGAATTCCAGTGCGCAACACCATAATACAGAACCAGTACGGCTACAGTAGCCTTTGTTAAAGGCAGCATAATTTTGAACAGAATCGTGAAGTGATTTGCACCGTCAAGACGTGCAGATTCCTCCATACATGCATCAATAGATGCCATCGCTGTTCTCATAATAATCAGGTTGAAGGTACTGATAGCACCTGTTACAATCAATACCAGACGGTTGTCATACAGACCCAGGCTCTGGATATTCAAAAATCCAGGAATCATACCGCCGGAGAAATACATGGTGAACATGATCATCAACATGATTGGTGTTCTTCCAGGAACATTCTTACGGGAAAGGAAATACGCACCTAATACTGTCATAAAAATATTTAATGCAGTACCTGCTACTACGTAGAAGATAGTATTTCCATAACCAATCCAGATACTTCTGTTCTCAAAAACCTTCTTGTAAGCTGCAAGGCTGAAACCGAGCGGTTTAAATAAAGCTCCCGAGTGCCCCATCATTAAGCTTGACTTACTGAAGGATGCACAGATAACATACCAGAACGGATATAAACATGCAAGCATTAACAGGGATAGAAAAATAATATTAAATACGTTAAAGATTTCCTCGCCTCTGCTGCGTTTAATTTTATTAGGATTTTTAACTCTTCTTGCCATTCTCTGCCGCCTCCTTTACCACAAGCTGGTCTCGCTGACTTTTTTACTAATCTGATTTGCAGCGATAACCAAAATAAAGTTAACTACGGAGTTAAACATACCTACGGCTGCTGAGAAGGAATACTGCCTGTTGACAATACCCATACGGTATACATATGTAGAAATAACGTCCGCCTTATCATAAATACCTTCATTATATAATAAGATAATCTTCTCGTGACCGACACTCATAATCTGACCCATACGCATAATCAACATAACGATGATAGTAGGCGCAATACTTGGAATTGTGATGTGAATTGTCTGTTTCCAACGACCGGCACCGTCAACTCTTGCTGCCTCATACAATTCCATATCAATACCTGTCAATGCTGCCAGATATACGATGGAGCCCCAGCCCACACCCTGCCAGATGTTGGAAATTGCATAAATAGGTGTGAAATAGGCACCACGGCTTAGGAGATTCTTACCGTCATATCCGAAAAATTTAACTAAAAACTGTGTAATAAAACCATCTTCTGCTACGAACTCACGAATCATGGCACATAATACGACCATGGATACGAAATGCGGCATGTAAGTAATTGTCTGTGTAATACGGGAAAATAACTTGCTTCTTAACTCATTGACTAACAGCGCAAGAATGATTGGTGCCGGGAAGCCAACTACCAGTGTTACGAGACTGATACTTAACGTATTTCTTAACAGTCTCCAGAAATAAATGCCGCCAAAGAAGTCCTTAAAATTCTGCAAACCTACCCAGTCACTGCCCCAGATGCCTCTTCTCGGGCTATAATCCTGGAACGCAATGATTAAACCATACATCGGCTTATAATGGAAAAGGATGTAATAAACAAGTACTGGAAGAATAATCAGATACAATTCTTTATTTCTCCAGATTCTCCTTTTCGTCAGTTCCCAATTTGACATAGTAGGAACAATCGCCGCTGAATCATTCTGCTTTGCTTTTTTCATATGCGGTTACGCCTCCTTGTAAATGTTTCTATAATACTTTTTCCGTAAGTAAAGCCTACCGCAGTTTCCTGCGGTAGGCTCACCCACAGAATTCTTAATTTATATAACTGCCTTACAATTAACGAGCGTTATATCTGTCAAGGGCTGCCTGCTGTAACTCGATCATTCTGTCGATACCAAGATCCTTCAGAGTCTTTACATAGTTATCCCACTCAGCCTCAACATCTGCCTCACCTGTGATGAACTTAGCTCTCATCTCAGTGATGTATGTGTCAACCTGTCCGTTTAATACGGAGTATTCCTTAGATTCTGCCTCTGTCATTGTAATCGGAGGGATTAAGGATGGCTGGCTGTCGCTCTCATCATTCCACATAGCAAGAGCTCTCTTCTGCTGCTCTGTTGCATAGTACTGAATGATGTAGTTAGGATCCTGAACGAATGCTCCAGACATGTTACCACGTCCCCAATGAGCCATAGCTACTGCTACAGATAATCCGTTAGGGTTAGCCATAACTTCGTCTGTGTAGGTTGGGTTGCCGTCTACTAATGTATAAGACTTGCCTTCCTCACCGAAGTTAATTGCTACGTGACCATCCTTGCTGTAACAGAAGTTCAGGAACTTAGCTGCTAACTCAGGATTCTTGCAATCTGCTGTGATAGCTGCAGAAGCCTTGGAGGTTGTAGCGTAATCATAAGAAGCTCCGCCGTACTTAACTACGTCGCCCTTCTTAAGAACAGGGAAGTTAGCTGCCTCTACATTAAAGTCCTCGCCGTATGTAGCAGGATCCTTTGCAGCTGTTGTCAGGTATGTTCCCATGTATCCACCACCTGCACCGTATGTTGCAGCAGAAACACCAGTCATCATGTAGTTGTTAAGTGTCTCCTTACCAATCTTTGTCATAACCTCAGAATCAAGTAAGCCTGCATCCATCCAAGCTCTCATCTGAAGAATCCAGTTCTTGTATCCCTCTTCGATAGCACCGTTCTTAACTGTTGTTGTGCCATGCTCTACATACATAGCATTACGAACCTCATATGCACTTAAAGAGAAGTTCATCAGGTAGTTCTGATCCTGGAATGCCAGAGGTTTCTCAATACCATAGTTCTTTAATGCTGTTAAAGCGTTTGTCCAGTCATCAATTGTTACCAGCTCGTCTGTGTAACCAGCCTTCTCTAATAAGTCAGCACGGTACAGAGGACCGGATGTACACTGTAAGTACTTATCACCACGGATGAATGGGAAGCAGTAGTAGCTACCTTCATCGTTCTTAACCTCACGGTTAACAGTTGGGTTATCCTGTAAGTACTGCCATAAGTCAGCTGCTGCGCCGTACTCAGAAATGTACTCATCAAGAATTGTTAATACGCCTTCCTTCTCTGCTGCTGCAGGACCACCTGTGTAGGAATATGTCCACTCCCACTCGATGATATCCGGTAATGTACCAGAAGCGATTAATACACCGAACTCCTCGTTCTCGGAACCCTGTGTAGGATGAACGAATTCTACAGAAATTCCTGTCTTCTCCTGCCAGATTCTAGCCCACTCTGTCTCATTACATGTAGGAGAGTTCTTGGATACGTTACCAGGAAGTGGAAGCCAGTACTTTAATGTCTGTGTTGCCTCGCTTGCATCTACAGGATATGTAACATAGCTGCTTCTAGGAGTTACTAACGGATCTCCCTCCTTATTTCCTAAGGACTCTAATAATTCCCAAGGACCTGCTGCAGCTGCTGTTGTAGCGTCTGCTGCAGCTGCTGTTGTTGCTGTGCTTGCAGCCTTTGTTGTAGCAGCTGTTGTTGCATCTGAACCGCTCTTTCCACCACAACCGCTAAGTACGGTAGAAGCGATTACAGAAGGAATTAACAATGTAGTTACAAGTTTCTTTGTTTTTCTCATTAATAAATCCTCCTCAAAGATTTAGTTATTTTTCTCAACGGCTTTCGTCGTTGATATGATTTTATTATACATATTTGCTGAAAATATGGAAGCGACAGTTTCTTTTGGGCAATGTGACAAAAATTTTTACCCAAAGAAAAATGCCGATTTCTCGGCATTTTTTAGTGTTATTGCACATATAAAATTTATCATGAATGGCTTTCACGCCATTGTCCCGGCGTACAGTCCTCCACCTGTTTGAATATTCTTGTAAACGTCCGTACACTGCCGAAACCTGCTTTTTCGGCAATTTCACCAAGACTTTCGTCACTCTGGCACATCAGCTTCTTAGCCGCCTCCAGCCGAACCTCCGACACTACAACAGGCAGCTTCTCACCCACCGTTTCTCTGAACATTTTGGACATCATAACCGGAGCCAGGTTAAAATGCTCGGCTATCGATGTCACACTAAGACTTGGGTCATAGTAATTCTTCCTTATATAATCCTTTATCTGTTCGCAGAGTGCTTCCTTATCCTCCGTCCCAGATTTGACATTCATGTACTCACAGGTTCGGTACAGAATATCCTCAAACGTCTCCCGCATCTCTGTCAGCCCCTGGCAGGCAGACATTCTCTTTGCCGGACGCATCTCTCTGG
Source organism: Lachnospiraceae bacterium (assembly GCA_017624115.1). Taxonomy (GTDB): domain Bacteria; phylum Bacillota; class Clostridia; order Lachnospirales; family Lachnospiraceae; genus RGIG8607. Next base: position 14,294 of record JAGANQ010000022.1, on the reverse strand, counting down.
TAAACTTCTCATCTTCCTTCTTCTCCTCCAGCGCCTTTAAGACGGTTCCCAGCAAATCATACATCAGACAGCGCAGTGTATCCTGTGAAGCAACCGTATCTCCATTCATATTTTCCTCTACGACATTTTCATAGACTGCCTTAGCCGCTTCATAGTTGCTTGCCTGTATCTGGCGTATTAAATCCTGCTCAACTTCTATAGGGTAATAGTAGCCTGTTCCTGATAGCTCAATGATATCACTGTAATATACCATGTCGTCCAGACCATACAGACGCTTGAATTCCAGAGCCTGCAATGCTTCCTGATATCCAAGAGACAATTCTGTCTTTCCCTGATGCACATTGCTGATACTTACAGAATACTCCATATCAAAATGTTTATCGATAAACTCTGTGCCCCTTGTCATCGCACTGTCCAGAATACGCCTTCCGTCTCCGGCTGACTCCGGCATATTTATCACCAGTATCATCAAATCGGATACCTTCGTCTGATATACTCTGCATTCTAAATCCTCAAGAACCTCATGGAATACATTCCCCAATATAAACTGCGCTCTGTTTAAATCTGCGCCCTCTTCCTGTTCCTCCTCATAACTTTCCACATAGAAAAGCATAACGGCAAAGCTATCGGAAACAAAGCTGATGTCATAAAACTCTTCCAGTTGTTTTTCAGGCAGATTTACCTTGCCGCCCATCAGAAGCTTCGCAAAATACTCGCCGCGAAACAGCTTATTCTGCCGTCTGAGCGTCTGATTTACATATTTATTCTCATTCTGCACTTTTGACACTTTTTCCTGTACCAGTGCGAATTCATTCTTATGCTTAACGGATATCCATTCCTCCGGTCCCAGAACATCCATCAGCTCCTTAAGCGGCTTATAATTATTCTTGGCAAAAAGCACTATCAGCACCATACTGAGCAGGATTGTTGCCATAAAAGTGACCGCATACACCTGCTGGGACTGGCGCAGACTTTCCATATATATATTTTCTGACGAAATCAGGCAGACATTGCCCTTGAATGTATTCGCATCATAAGTCAGAATAATTTCATCTCCATTTGTCAGTTTCACCTGCGGCAAAGTCTGTAATACCGCGTTTTCTACAAGCAGTCTGTCTTCCTCGGTATTCAGCAACCCTCCCATATCATGCAGAATAACTTCATCTGCACTTCCCTTTATTGCAACAGAAACTGTCTCTTCACCTGTATGGCTCATCAGCATCTGTTCTATATCATCTGCCGTATATAAAAAGAAAACATTTACCTTTTGTCCAAGCTGTTCTGACTGCAGAGTCCTGCCATAAATCATACCAGTATCTGCTCCGCTTCCGGTTTTTTTCGTATAAAGTATATCATAATCACCCTTCAGCAGTGTTGTCCACTCGTCCCATCCAAGTCCGATTTCATTCTGAAAAACACGCCAATAAAGCTCTGAGGTATTTACCGTGTCGGAGGTGACAACATAGTCACCATTTGAAAAATACACAATAATCTTAGAGCAGCGTCCATTCACTGCCAAAAAGTCCTGCAAATCGCAGTAGAGCGCATAACGGCGGTACGCCAGATACTTATACTGGCTCGCACTGGCTCTGCGCAGGCAGTGATAATGGTCATTTACCATAATCCGCTCCCGCACCTTCTCAATCTGCAGAACATTATCATAAACCCTCTCTGTCAGCTGCTGCAGAACTACCTCATTCATCTGAGCCTGACGTTCCTCCATCACCTTAAGGTTACGGACATTCGTAACGACATTGCATACCAGAAGCACAAGAACTATACTTATATATGAAATAATCCATTTCCAAAATACACTCTTCTTACCAAATCGCAGCATTCCATCTCTCCTTAAATCACAGACGGTCAAAAATTTTTGTCACGTTGGCAGTCAAAAATTTTTGTCTGTTTTCATTATAACAAGCTCCGGTATGTTCGTCAATCTTGTTTCTTTTTCAGATTTCTAAAATTTTTGACCTTTTACATGTTTTGTTCAGCCCTTCCATCAACGCAAGCATGATTTGCCCATCGTATAGGTTACAGCTGAACTGATATCTATATTTTCCCACTGTCTTGTCAGTAAGGCTTGTATATTTTATTTTTTGTGCTATACTATCGTTAATAATCTAACAAAAAGGAGACTGCCATGGATTCAAGGAATTTAACTTTATTAACCGATTTATACGAGTTGACAATGATGCAGGGCTATTTCAAAAACGACACAAATGACACCGTTGTATTTGATGCTTTTTACCGCCGCAATCCCTGCGACAGCGGTTATGCGATTGCAGCAGGTCTGGAACAGGTCATTGACTATGTGAAAAACCTGCATTTCAGTGCAGATGACATTTCCTATTTAAGGAGCCTGCAGCTTTTTGATGAGGATTTCCTTGACTACCTCAGTCGTTTCCATTTTTCCGGTGATATCTATGCTATTCCGGAAGGTACTGTTGTTTTTCCGCGCGAACCGCTTGTCAAAGTCATTGCTCCTGCCATGGAAGCACAGCTTGTCGAAACAGCTATCCTGAATATTATTAATCATCAGAGTCTGATTGCCACCAAAGCATCCCGTGTCGTTTATGCCGCAAAGGGTGACGGCATCATGGAATTCGGTCTTCGCCGTGCACAGGGACCAGACGCAGGTACCTGGGGTGCGAGAGCAGCCATGATTGGAGGATGTATCGGAACCTCCAATGTACTCTGTGGACAGCTTTTTGATGTTCCGGTAAAGGGTACTCACGCTCATAGCTGGATTATGAGCTTTCCTGACGAATATACCGCGTTCAAAAAGTATTCCCAGCTCTATCCAAACGCATGTATTCTCCTGGTAGATACCTATGACACCTTAAACTCCGGCGTGCCGAATGCTATCCGCGTCTTCACTGAAATGAGAGACGCCGGCATTCCTCTTACCTTCTATGGAATCCGTCTGGACAGCGGCGACCTTGCATACCTGTCCAAGAAAGCCAGAAAGATGTTAGATGAAGCAGGCTTTACCGATGCTGTTATCTCCGCCTCCAGCGATTTAGATGAATATTTAATTGACAGTTTAAAGACGCAGGGTGCTGCCATCACCTCCTGGGGTGTCGGCACAAACCTGATTACCTCCAAGGACTGTCCGGCTTTCGGCGGCGTATATAAGCTGGCAGCCGTCAAAGATAAAGCAACGGGAGAATTCATACCGAAAATTAAGCTTTCTGAAAACACAGAAAAAATTACTAACCCGGGCAATAAGACTGTATTCCGTATCTATGACAAGGAAACCGGCAAGCTGAAAGCAGATTTGATTGCATTGGTTGGTGAAACCTATGATACTAAAAATTCCCTGTTGATTTTTGACCCGGTCGAAACCTGGAAGAAAACACTTTTAAAGCCGGATACCTACACAATGCGTGAACTGATGGTTCCTGTATTCCTTAACGGCAAATGTGTCTATGAATCGCCAAAGGTTATGGACATCCGCGATTACTGCTTCAAGGAACTGGACACCTTATGGGAGGAAACAAGGCGTCTGGTAAATCCTCACAAAGTACATGTCGACCTCTCCAATGAATTATATCAAATCAAGAAACAGCTTCTTGATTCCTTCAATAGTGCCGGAAGATAGGAGTAACCGTGATAATAACGAATCATTTAGATGCCTCCCAGTCTGCTCAGGTTGCAGACCTGGAGGCACTTTGCAAAAAATACGAGTCTTTACAAGGAAGTATCTTTCTCTCCAATGAGCTGAACTTCGATACAACACTTCCCTGTTTTTATCTTCTCTATAACCCTGAAAATACCGAAGAGCTGATAGCCTTTTTATCCATTTTTGCGCCACTGTCAGATGAAGCTGAAATTTATGCCTATACAGCCCCGACCTGGCGCAGACAGGGCTGTTTCAACACTCTTCTGGAAGCTGCCCTGAACACTCTGTGGGAATACGGTATTGACAATGTGCTTTTTGTACATGAACCTGCTTCCTCTGATGCTTCTGCCGTTCTCAGAACGCTGGGCACGGCATACCAGTATTCCGAATATCTTCTCACCCTACAGAAAGCATCAGTTTTTGCAGATGCAGCTCTGCCAAATGAGCTTGTCCTGCTTCCGGCATCAGAGGAAGATTTAGACCCGCTGACAGAGATTCATGCGCTCGCTTTCAAAGAAGAAAAGACTGAAGCCCGCCAGTTTCTTGCCAATGTCTTTGATTCCTGCACTTCACATGCAAAAAAACTGATTTGTACAGATACCGGAGAGCTTGTCGGCTTCTGTTGTTTTACAATAGGAAGAAATGACATTTCCATTTTCAGCGTTGCTATTCATCCGGCACACCACAGAAAGGGCTGCGCTGCAGGTATGCTAAAATGCCTGATTGGCAGCTTTTGTAAGGCTTATCCTCATCATTCTGTCACTTTGGAGGTAAACAGCCAGAATACTGCGGCTTTTTCCCTGTACCGTAAGCTTGGCTTTGCAATTACCACACAATTTGATTATTCTCTCGCCGATTGCGGCAAGCTTTTGTCTCTTTTTTAAACTGTCCAAGGGTTCCGTCTTGACAAGCCGGCAAATAATGGGATATGATATAAGGTAGCGCAAAATTGATAATTCGAGGAGGACTACCGTGTCTACTTACCAGAATGAAATACAAAAAAGAAGAACGTTTGCCATCATTTCCCACCCGGATGCCGGCAAAACTACATTAACTGAAAAATTTCTGCTCTATGGAGGAGCAATCAATCTCGCCGGCTCTGTAAAGGGTAAGGCAACTGCCAGACACGCCGTGTCTGACTGGATGGAAATCGAGAAGGAACGTGGTATCTCCGTTACCTCCTCTGTATTACAATTTAACTATGACGGCTATTGCATTAATATCCTTGATACACCGGGACATCAGGATTTCTCGGAGGATACCTACCGTACTCTGATGGCGGCTGATTCCGCTGTCATGGTAATCGATGGCTCTAAGGGTGTCGAGGCACAGACCCGAAAGCTTTTCAAGGTCTGCGTTATGCGCCATATTCCAATTTTTACTTTTATCAATAAAATGGACCGTGATGCCAACGATACCTTTGATTTATTAGACGAAATTGAGAAGGAACTGGGCATTGCTACCTGTCCGGTTAACTGGCCAATAGGCTCCGGCAAAAATTTTAAGGGAGTTTATGACAGAAACACGCAACAGATTATGCTCTTTTCTGACACTGAAAAGGGTACAAAGGAAGGAACCGAGATTTCTATTTCCATTGATGATCCTGCACTTTCTGATTATATCGGCGAGGATGCCAAAAATACCTTAATGGAAGAAATTGAGCTTCTGGACGGTGCCAGCGCTGAATTTGATATTGATTTAGTCAGCAAGGGAGAGCTTTCTCCTGTATTTTTCGGCTCCGCACTGACCAATTTCGGTGTAGAAACATTCCTGCAGCATTTCCTGCAGATGACCTCTTCACCGCTGCCGCGTCGGTCCAACGCTGGTGCAATTGACCCATTTAATGACTATTTCTCTGCCTTTGTCTTTAAGATTCAGGCAAACATGAATAAAGCGCACCGCGACCGAATCGCCTTTATGCGTATCTGCTCCGGTAAATTCGACGCTGATGCAGAATATTTTCACGTTCAGGGCAACAAAAAAATGCGTCTGTCCCAGCCGCAGCAGCTCATGGCACAGGAGCGCAAGGTCATTGATGAAGCATACGCCGGAGATATTATCGGTGTCTTCGACCCGGGTATCTTCTCTATTGGCGACACCATTGTCTCTCCATCGCAGAAGTTTGAATTTGAAGGAATTCCTACCTTTGCCCCAGAGCATTTTGCCCGTGTACGCCAGGTCGATACCATGAAGCGCAAGCAGTTTATCAAGGGTATCACCCAGATTGCACAGGAAGGCGCTATCCAGATATTCCAGGAATTCAACACCGGCATGGAAGAAATTATCGTCGGTGTAGTCGGTGTCCTGCAGTTTGAAGTACTGAAATATCGTCTGGAAAACGAATACAACGTGGATATCCGTCTGGAGCAGCTTCCATACGAGTATATCCGCTGGATTGAAAATAAAGACATTGATCTGGATTCCTTAAGTGGAACCTCTGATATGAAAAAAATCCGTGACCTTAAAGGAAATCCGTTGCTTCTCTTTATTAACAGCTGGAGCATCGGCATGACTCTGGACAGAAATAAAGGATTAGAGTTATCTGAGTTCGGACGCAATTAGCGGGAGGTATTATGAAAACGGTCAGCATTGTAGTTCCATGTTATAATGAAGAAGATGTCCTGCAGTTGTTTTATACAGAAACACAGAAGGTTCTGGACACCATCCCTGATTATGGCTTCCACTATATTTTTGTCGATGACGGGAGCCGCGACAGGACTCTGTCTATTCTGAGGGAGCTTAAACGGGCATATTCAAATGTAGATTTTCTGTCCTTTTCCAGAAATTTTGGAAAGGAAGCCGCCATGTATGCCGGTCTTACGCATGCGGACGGTGACTATGTAATCGTCATGGATGCTGATTTGCAGCACCCTCCGGCATTGATTCCGACCATGCTTAAGGAAATTGAAGCCGGACACGACTGCTGTGCTGCCATGCGGACCTCACGTACCGGAGAATCAAGAATACGCAGTGCATTCTCGCGCACATTTTACCGTTTAAGCAACCGTCTGACTGATGTAAGCCTCGTTCAGGGTGCTGTCGATTACCGCATCATGTCCAGACAGATGGTGGATGCGGTCTTAAGCCTGTCCGAGGTACAGCGTTTCTCGAAAGGTATTTTTGCATGGGTTGGATTTGATACGAAATGGCTTCCTTACGAAAACGTAGAGCGGCCTCTCGGCAAGACCAAATGGAGCTTCTGGGGCTTGTTTAAATATGCCATTGACGGTATTACCGCGTTTTCAGTGGCACCTTTGCGTATGGTATCACTTATCGGCTTTATCATCTCCTGCTTTGCTTTCCTTTATATTATTATTACTTTGATTCAGACTCTAATCTTCGGAATTGATGTACCGGGTTATGTCACTACTCTGTGTGCGGTTTTATTTCTCGGCGGTATTATCGAGCTGTCCGTGGGAATCCTTGGCGAATATATAGGTCACATCTATATGGAGGCAAAGGACAGACCGATTTATATTCTCAGGGAATCCTCTCTGCCGTATGGAAAACGTAAATCCGCACAAACTAAGGAGGACTCTGCTGATGAAAGAGCTGATAACTAAGCTTATTCGGAAATTTCTGAACCGCGAGACAATTTCCTATCTTGTGTTCGGCGTTTTAACTACGATTGTGAACTACGCCTCTTATGAGCTGTGCAAATGGCTGGGGATTCATTATACCGTCTCTACCATAATTGCATGGATACTTGCTGTGGCATTTGCCTACATTACTAACAAGCTCTATGTATTCGAAAGCAAGAGCTTCGAGAAAGCCGTGCTTATCAGGGAAATTACCTCCTTTGTCGGCTGCCGTTTATTTTCAGGGCTTTGTGATTTAGGCTTTATGGTAGCTGCCGTAGAGCTTATCGGCATGAATGACTCCATTGCCAAGCTTGTATCTAATGTATTTGTTGTCGTGATTAATTATATTTTCAGTAAGCTTTTTATATTCAGGAAGAAGTAAAATAAGGAGTACAATTATGCAAAAAAAGAAATCAGCCCCCGATGCCACACTTGTTTATGTGCTGTCATTTTTTATTCCGGTTGCCATTCTGATTTTAATTTACATTCTGCGTGGCGTGTATCCCTTTGGCGAGCAATGTTTTCTGCGAAGCGATATGTACCATCAGTATGCCCCTTTTCTTGCTGAATTTCAAAATAAGCTGAAAACAGGAGGAAGTCTCACCTATTCCTGGAACATCGGTATGGGTGTAAACTTTACCGCCCTTTACGCTTATTATCTGGCAACACCGATTAACTGGATTACAATTCTGTTCCCCCAGAAATATCTTATCGAGCTGATGAGTGTTTTTCTAATCTTTAAGGCAGGCTTATCCGGCGTTGCTTTTTCTTATTATATCTGTAAACGTACTAACACAGCCAATCCTCTCGTGGCGGGAATTTCTGTGTTTTATTCCCTGTCTGCCTACGTCTGTGCTTACAGCTGGAATGTCATGTGGCTGGACTGTATCTGGCTGCTTCCGCTTATACTGCTCGGACTGGAGCGTCTGGTAAAAGAAAAAAAGTGTCTGCTGTACTGCATCACGCTTGCCCTCTGCATTACTTCTAATTATTATATTGCCATCATGGTATGTATTTTCTGCGTACTGTATTTTATCCTGCAGATGGTAATCTGTAAAGAAGCCTGGAAAGGCTGGTTTGGCAGATGTGCGCGCTTTGGATTCTATTCGCTGATAGCTGGCGGCATCAGTGCTGCACTTGTGCTTCCTGCATATTTTGCGCTGTCCCTTACAGTCTCAGGCGACTTTAATTTTCCGCAGAATCTGAATCGTTATTTCTCTGTCTTTGAGATGATTTCCAGACAGCTCATGCTGGTTGAACCGGCTATTTTCTCCGCCCATGAGCCAAATATCTACTGCGGTATGCTGATTTTCCTTCTGGTGCCGCTGTACGCACTCAACCCGAAGGCCAGTCTCCGGGAAAAAGCCGGAAAATTTGCTCTGGTATTTTTGTTTTACATCAGCTTCAACCTGAATATTTTAAATTATATCTGGCATGGCTTTCATTTTCCGAACAGCCTGCCGTGCCGTCAGAGCTTTATCTTTAATTTTCTGCTGCTTACGATGGCATATGACGGGCTGCGTGGCATCCGCTTCTACAGCTCCAAAGATATTGCCCGTGTGCTCGGAATTGTAACTGTGCTTTTCCTGCTTATCGAGCACCTCATGGCTAATGATAAATATCCTTACTATATCGTCTATATCAGCCTTCTGTTTGTAGGACTGTACGCAGCCGCACTTGCACTATACCGCAATAGAAATATCCCCAAGGCTGCTTCCGTGTGCGTATTTTTTCTTATCGTTATCATAGAGGCATTCGTGAACACCGAAGATACCAGCGTCAATACTACTGGACGTACCGCTTATGTGAAGGATAATCCCTCCATCACAGCCGTACTGGAGGAAGCCGCCAAAGAAGATTCCTCCTTCTATCGTGTAGAAAAGCTGAAACGGCGCACAAAGAATGACAGTGCATGGCATCACTACCGCGGAGTTTCCATTTTTTCCTCCACCGCCAATGTCGGATTTGCAGATTTTCTTGCCGGTCTTGGCTGTGAGGAATCAACTAACTCTTATTCCTATTATGGTGCTACTCCGCTGACAGAAGCTATTTTATCTGTAAAATATGTACTGGGTTCCGAGCTTGTAGAGGATACTGATTTGAGAAAGCTCTTTGCCTGTGAGAATTCGGTTTATTTATATGAAAACGTCTATACTCTGCCAATCGGCTTTCTGGTTCCTGACACTATGGAGGAGCTGTGGTCTGTCACAGCCAACAATCCCTTCTCTGTGCAGAATAAGTTTGCCGACCTCGCAGCAAATGTATCGCCGCTTTTCGTCTCGGTCGACCATGAAACTACCGGAAACACCATAGATATCTATCCTGAGCAGGAAGAACATCTCTATGTCTATATTACCTCGGATTGTGAGGATTTCGCAGTAACCTTTACCGGCAGCGACGGTCTCCAGTTCCGTGATGCTCTCACCTTCTCTGATGTGAGAAACCTGTATATCATGGATCTCGGCGTCTGTCCTGCAGGCTCGCACATTGCGTTCACCGCTACCGGCAAGGATAACATCGCCGGCTATGTTTACGCTCTGAAGCAGAGCAACTTGGAAGCGCTGTATGAGACATTATCCGCACGCGCCCTGAATGTCACAGAATTTAGCGAAACCTGTATCAAGGGTACGATTAACGCCGAAAAGAACATGACATTATTTACCTCTATTCTTTATGAAAAGGGCTGGACAGCAACGATAGACGGCGAAAAGGTGCCTGTTTCAGCATTTAAGGACGCTCTCGTTTCAGTTCCTGTCACCGCCGGAACCCATGAAATTGAATTGAGTTATTTCCCTTACGGTCTGAAAGCAGGACTGCTCATCACAGGTGTGAGCCTTGGCATATTAATCGGAATTATCGTCTGGACAATGCGTAAGAAAAAAGAAAATGAAAAACCTTCAGACATTTAGAATTTTTCGAGGCTGTTGCATTTGGTATAGCTGTAAGCCTGTGATAATTGCTATTATGGAAAGCAGGGAATCTGCATATTTTCAAATATAAGATTTGGGGAGATTGGCACGAAATTTGAGGGTTTCTTACATCCGGAGTTTTAGAAAGCAAATTTTGTGTCTTTGATGCAACCGACAAGCCAGGGCAGATGTCCGCTCAGGGAAAGACAGACAATCAAAGTTCCTAGCCGCTCTAGGGCAGACGTCTCACAAAATCGATATAAAAGCGCGTAAATGCGAACTCGCTCCTAACCATAGTTAATACGATAAGGTTGAGAGCTCAGACACACATTTACGCGCTTACGTTTTGCTCGTCGTCTGCCAAGAGCGGCACGAAACTTTTCTATCGTCTGTTCTTTCTCCTGACGGACAACCTGTCCGATGGCTTGTTCGGTGCTTCGAAAGACACAAATTATAAAGGCTTTCTAAAACCCGGTGTTAGAAACACCAAATTTCGTGCTTTCTCCAAAGCTATATTTGAAAATATAGCAGATAAAAATAATTCCTCTAATAGCAATTATCACAACTTATAAATGTTCAAAATGCGACAGCCTCTTTTCTGTCAGCTATATTGTGGAGTTATTTCTCCAGATTCGCAAACTTCGTAAGATTTGGCAGCCATGCCAGATTCACGGTTCCGATAGAACCATTTCTCTGCTTGGCGATAATCAGCTCTGCGATTCCCTTCTTGTCAGAATCCTTGTTATAATACTCATCACGGTACAGAAACATAATCACATCCGCATCCTGCTCGATAGAACCGGACTCTCTAAGGTCAGACATCATCGGTCTGTGATCCGGTCTGGCCTCACAGGCACGGTTTACCTGCGACAATGCTATGACAGGCGCCTGAATTTCTCTCGCCAGAGCTTTCAGCGAACGTGAAATCTCCGATATTTCCTGCTGACGGCTGTCCGTTCTTCCATTTCCTGTCATAAGCTGAAGATAGTCTATAATGACCAGACTCAGATTATGCTCCAGCTTATACTTTCTGCATTTGGAACGCAACTCACCGATAGAGATACCGGGTGTGTCATCGATAATCAGACTCGACTTTCCGATAACGCCTGCACTCTCAATCAGCTTCTCCCAGTCGCTGTCGCTCAGATTACCGGTTCGGATATTCTGGGAATCAACCCGTGCTTCCATGGCAAACATACGGTTCATCAGCTGTTCCCGCGACATTTCCAAGCTGAAAATAGCGGTCGGCACATGATTGCGAATAGCAATGTACTCTGCCAGATTCAACACCAGCGCAGTCTTGCCCATAGACGGTCTGGCACCTATCAAAATAAAATCAGAGGGCTGCAGCCCCGCCGTCATATAGTCTAAATCATAAAATCCTGTCGCAATTCCTGTGACATTTCCTTTTGTTCTGGATGCCGCCTCAATTTTCTCCAGAGTATTGATAACAACCTGTTTAATCGGCACATAATCACTGATATTCCGGTTCTGGAGCAGGTCAAATATCTTCTTCTCTGTCTCGCCAAGGATAACATCCAGCTTCTCTCTGCCAAGATAGCAAAGTCCCTCTATCTCTTCATTTACCTTGATGATTTTGCGAAGCACCGACTTTTCCTGCACAATATCTGCATAATGCTTAACATTGACAGAGGTCGGCACTGCATTGAGAAGGTCTCTGATAAACTCTACGCTCGAAACCTCCGGCGGCACATCCTTTTCCCGCAGCCGCTCCCGCAGCGTAATCATATCCACCGGCTTGCCCTCATTATACAGCTCAACAATCGCTTCGAACATGACACCGTACTGACGCCCGTAGAAGTCATCGGGCATCAATATCTCAGAAGCAGTCAGAATCGCTTCTTTATCCATAAGCATGGAACCCACAACGGACTGCTCCGCCTCTATGCTGTGAGGTAAAACTCTCTTGATAAGAGCTTCATCCATGTGTGAATTCCTCCTTTATTTTCCTTCCACTACCTTAACCGTAAGCTCCGCTGTCACTTCCTTATGAAGCTTAACCGGAACAATATAATTTCCCAGCGCCTTCAGAGGATCAGCCAGCTGCATCTTCTTCTTATCCACCTCAAAACCAAGCTGTGCCTGCGCAGCCGCAGAGATTTCCTTGGTCGATACAGAGCCGAAGGTTCTTCCGCCCTCGCCTGCCTTGATAGACACCGTAACCGGCTTCTCCTCGATCCTTGCCTTCAGAGCCTTTGCCTCCTCAAGCATCTCCTGCTGTCTCTTAACCTCATTCGCCTGCTGCAGCTTCAAATCATTGAGATTTTTCGTGGTAGCTTCGACGCCGAGCTTCTTCGGCAACACGAAATTTCTCGCATAACCGTCATTTACCTTAACAATCTGTCCTTTTTTTCCTAAAGATTTTACATCCTCTAATAAAATTACTTCCATTTCTAAATATCTCCTTCCGCTAACATCCGTTTAATTGTTGTTTTAAGCTGGTTCTCAGCTTCCTCCAGTGTCACATTTTCAAGCTGTGCTCCGGCGATGCTCATATGACCGCCGCCTCCCAGCTGTTCCATGACAAGCTGTACATTGACCTCGTCAATCGAGCGGGCACTGATATAAATCTTATTATTATAATCAGTCAATACAAATGATGCCTTGATGCCATTAATACAGAGCAGATCATTTGCCGCCTGCGCTGCCACAATCGTCGGACTTTGCAGTCCTGCTGAAGGGCTCACGGAAATGGCAAATACCTCCTCAAACAGCTCTGCATTATGAACTGCCTCTGCCTTTGCCAGATAATCCTGCATATTGTCACGGAACATCTTTCTTACTCTCGTGACATCCGCACCGTTTCGCCTCAGAAATGCCGCTGCCTCAAAGGTACGCACTCCCGTCTTATTCATAAAGTTATTCGTGTCAATCACAATGCCTGCATAGAGCGCATCTGCCTCCATCGGCTTCACCTTGATATTGTCACCGATATACTGCAGAATCTCAGCAACCATCTCGCTTGCTGAGGACGCATACGGCTCAATGTAAGAAAGCACTGCATTGTCAATAACCTCACTGCTCTGTCTGTGATGGTCAATTACCACAATGGTCTTTGCGATTCTCAGTAAATCCTCACACTCTGTATGGCTTGGACGGTTCACATCCACTACAACGACCACCGTATTTTCATCGACACGCTCAATCGCCTCATTCAGGTTGATGAACATATCCTCCTCATAATCCGGATTATTCGCAAAACCGTCAATCATTGGTCTTACCGAAGAGGTAATCACATTTGCCACGATATGGCATTTTTTTGCCATGGAACGCGCGGCACGGTAAATGCCGATAGCCGAACCGAAGGAATCCACATCGCCGATTTTATGTCCCATCACGAGAACCTTATCATTATTTTCAAACAGCTCCCGAAGGGCATGCGCCTTCACCCTCGCCTTTACGCGGGTATTCTTCTCCACCGACTTAGACTTTCCGCCATAATAGAAAATACTCTCTCCATCCTTGATAACCGCCTGGTCGCCGCCGCGTCCCAATGCCAGATCCATGGCAATGCGGGCATACTCACAGGCTTCCGTATAGCTTTCTGCATTCACGCCCAAGCCGATGCTTAAGGTAACCGCCATCTCATTGCCGATATTGACATTCTTTACTTCGTCAAGAATCGAAAAACGGTTCTCTCTCAGACTATGCAGATATTTATTCTTAAAAGCAATAAAATACTTATCTTTCTCCAGCTTACGGACAATACCGTCCATATCACTGATGTACTTGTTAATCTTTCTGTCAATCAACGCAACCAGCAGAGAACGCCGCACACTCTCGACACTTTCCAGCGCTTCATCATAATTATCAATATAAATCAGACCGGAAATCAGCTTCTGGTCCTCATTTTCCTGCATATAATACTTGATTTCCGTCTCGTCTACCATGTAAAAGGCGACCAGATAGACGCCATCCTCAGGATATTCCAGCAGAGAACCCGCCTCCACGATGTCATTCATGGCAATCTTTCGCAGCATCAGGCGGTAATTCTTCTCATCATAGACTGCTTCCACCGACATTTCCTCTTCCTCGGACTGAAAAAAGGATTTCTTTATCTCCGGAAAAAAGGTAGTAATCATTTTTTTCTTATACTTGTCGCGCAGCAGAACCTCTATCAGCCTCTCATTTGCCCACAGAATCCTTCCCTGATCGTCC
>JAGANQ010000021.1 GCA_017624115.1 Lachnospiraceae bacterium | reverse complement strand
GTCAGGTCAAAAGACCTGACACTTTGGCGTTGCAGAAAAATGCAGTAATGGAGGTTATTATGTATCTTATAGCAGGATTAGGGAATCCTACCTTTCAGTATGCACGAACGAGGCATAACATCGGATTTGAAACAATAGATGAGCTGGCAGACAGAAATCATATAGATATGAATATAAACAAGCATAAGGCGGTATGCGGTAAGGGAATCATCAGTGGTGAGAAGGTGCTGCTGATACAGCCGCAGACCTATATGAATAACAGCGGTGAGAGTATTCGCGATGCGGTGGATTTCTATAAAATTGACCCGAGGTCAGAGCTTATCGTGATTTATGATGATATCAGTCTGGGAGTAGGACAGCTCCGGCTTCGTGCGAAGGGAAGTGCCGGGGGACACAATGGTATCAAAAGCATTATCGCACACCTTGGAACAGAGGAATTTAAACGCATTAAGATTGGTGTCGGAGATAAGCCGGCAGGATGGGATTTGGCGGATTATGTTCTGGGACGCTTTGATGATTTGAACCGGAAACTTGCCGATGAGGGAATAGAAAACGCGGCAAAGGCTGCAGAGGATATCATTGCTGAAGGAATACAGGCAGCAATGAACAAATATAATAATGTAAAGAAATAGAATGGATGTGCAAGGAAGAAAGAACGGGGGTGAAAATGTTGGATTGTTTAACTGCTCCGCTGGCGGAGCTGAGAGAATTTCAGGAAATAGCAGAATGGCTGGATAAGAAAAAGAGACAGTCAGGCAAAAAAGGAGCAATTTTTGCCTGTGGCTGTGTGGATTCCCAGAAAGCACATTTTATTAAGGGTCTGGGAGAAAAGTTTTCCTGCCGTCTGATTATCACGCATCAGGAAGCCAGAGCGAAAGAGCTTTTAGAGGACTATCAGTGCTTTGACAAAAACGTTGTATATTATCCGGCGAAGGATTTTATCTTCTACAGCGCGGACATTCACGGTAATCTGATTCTGAAGGAGCGCATGAGGGCAATACGCAGGCTTCTCGAAAAAGAGCCGGTCACGATTATTACAACAATAGATGGCTGTATGGATAAGCTGCTGCCGTTGGAAACCATACAGGAGCGTGTGTTTACAATAGATAATGCAGATACGGTTGACAGTGACAGATTGAAAGAAAAGCTGACAGAGCTGGGATATGAGCGAATGGCACAGGTGGAAGCACCGGGTGAATTCGCTATTCGTGGTGGTATTATTGACATTTTTCCACTGACGGAGGAATGTCCGGTGCGTATTGAGCTGTGGGATGATGAGGTCGATTCCATCCGCAGCTTTGATATCGAGAGCCAGCGTTCCATAGAGCAGCTTGATAAAGTGATGGTTTATCCGGCAGCGGAGATTCTTCTCTCTGAGGAACGATTGTGTGCAGGAATAGAGAAAATCGAAGCAGAGAAGAAAAAGAATGAGGCGGCGCTTCGAAAGCAGATGAAGACGGAGGAGGCGCATCGCCTGAAGACAACAATCGATGAATTTGTAGAGCAGGTAAAGCTTATGAAATCCTCCGTGTCGTTGGACAGCTTTGTGGAGTATTTTTATGAAGATACTGTTTGTCTGCTGGATTATCTTCCACTTGAGGACAGTGTTGTATTCCTGGATGAACCGGCAAGAACGATTGAAAAAGCGGAAACGCTGGAGCTGGAGTTTCGTGAAAGTATGTCGCACCGGCTGGAAAAGGGCTATATCCTGCCGAAGCAGAGCGATGTACTGTGGAGCACGAAGCAGATATTAGCCAGAGTACAGAAAAATATACTGGTACTGATGGCAGCATTGGAGCAGAAGCAGCGCTATATTGATGTGGGAGAAACCTTTTATCTGAACGTACAGAATGTGAATCCGTATAATAATAGCTTTGAGCTGCTGGTAAAGGATCTGACACGCTGGAAGAAAAATGGTTACCGCGTGGTGCTGCTGACAAATTCCCGAACCAGGGGAGCCAGACTTGCAGAGGATTTGAGGGATTTTGAACTGAGTGCCTATTATAAGGAAGAATTGTCAGGCGAAGTAAAGCCTGGAGAGATTCTTGTCACCTATGGGAATGTGCATCGCGGGTTTGAGTATCCGATGATAAAGTTTGTCATCATTACGGAGACAGACATCTTTGGCGTGGAAAAAAAGAAACGCAAAAAGAAACCGACTTATGAGGGGCAGAAGATACAGAGCTTTACCGATTTGAATATCGGCGATTATGTCGTGCATGAGAATCATGGTCTTGGGATTTATCGCGGGATTGAGAAAATAAAGGTTGACAGAGCGGAAAAGGATTATATTAAGATTGAGTATGGTGACGGGGGAAACCTTTATGTGCTGGCAACTCAGTCGGATATGATACAAAAATATGCCGGCTCGGATGCAAAGAGGGTTAAGCTCAATAATCTGGGCGGATTAGAATGGAAGAAAACTAAAAACCGCGTGCGGAGTGCCGTAAAGGATGTGGCAAAGGATCTGGTCGAGCTGTACGCGGCGCGCCAGAATAAGCAGGGCTATCAGTATGGCGAGGATACAGTATGGCAGCGGGAGTTTGAAGAAATGTTTCCGTATGAGGAGACGGAGGATCAGCTTACGGCTATTGAAGAGACAAAGAAGGATATGGAAAGTCCACGGATTATGGACAGACTGATTTGCGGCGACGTGGGGTATGGAAAGACTGAGGTCGCTATCCGGGCAGCCTTTAAAGCAGTTCAGGAAAACAAGCAGGTGGTGCTTCTGGTGCCAACCACGATTCTCGCACAGCAGCATTATAATACCTTTAATCAGAGAATGAAGGATTTCCCTGTCCGCATAGACATGATGTCACGCTTCCGCACACCGAAGCAGCAGAAGGATACAATAGAAAATCTGAAAAAGGGTCTGGTTGATATTGTTATCGGAACACACCGGGTGCTGTCCAAGGATATGCAGTTTAAGGATTTAGGGCTTCTGATTGTCGATGAAGAACAGCGGTTTGGTGTGACGCATAAGGAGAAGATTAAACAGCTCAAAAATACGGTAGATGTACTCACGCTGACTGCAACGCCGATTCCGCGAACATTGCACATGAGCCTTATCGGCATCCGGGATATGAGCGTGCTGGAGGAGCCTCCGGTGGACAGACTGCCGATTCAGACCTATGTCTGCGAGCATAATGATGAGATGATACGTGAGGCGATTAACAGAGAACTGGCGCGGGGCGGACAGGTGTACTATGTTTATAACCGTGTCAATAATATCGATGAAATCGCAGATTATGTGGCAAAGCTGGTGCCGGAGGCAAATGTTGCTTTTGCACATGGACAGATGAAGGAGCACCAGCTTGAGAAAATCATGTATGCGTTTATCAACGGTGAAATCGATGTGCTGGTATCAACAACGATTATTGAGACAGGACTGGATATTTCCAATGTCAATACCATGATTATCCATGATGCAGACCAGCTCGGTCTTTCTCAGCTCTACCAGCTTAGGGGAAGAGTTGGGCGCTCCAACCGTACAGCATATGCTTTCCTTATGTACAGAAGAAACAAGATGCTTAAGGAGGTCGCGGAGAAACGCCTTGCTGCGATTCGTGAATTTACGGATTTGGGTTCCGGCTTCAAGATAGCCATGCGCGATTTGGAAATCCGGGGTGCCGGAAATATTCTTGGTGCCGAGCAGCATGGACATATGGAGGCAGTCGGCTATGACCTGTACTGTAAAATGCTGAATGAAGCGGTGAAGTCACTGCAGGGCATTGAAGTGCCAAAGGATTTTGAAACAACGATTGATATGGACATCAATGCTTATATACCGTCCTCTTATATAAAAAATGAAGCATTGAAGCTGGATATCTACAAGAGAATTGCAGCGATAGAAACAATGGACGAGTACGCCGACATGCAGGATGAATTGATAGACCGCTTTGGTACGATGCCGAAATCGGTAGAAAATCTGCTGTCTATTGCATATCTTAAGGCAACAGCGCATGCGCTGGATATTACAGACATTAAGGCAAACCGCAATGAGATGAAGCTTGTGATGTATGAGAATGCAGCGGTGGATGTTGCAAGAATACCGGAGTTCCTGGCTGAGTTTAAGAACAGACTGAACTTTAAACCAGCGAAACCGCCGTATTTTGTCTATACCTACCAGAAAACGGATGCCAGAGATGAGGAAAGCCAGATTGAGACACTTCGGGGGCTTCTGGAGGAAATGAAGAATATTATGCTGAAGGGGGAAGCGGCAGATGAAAGTAAAAAGCTTTGAGAGAATTGGAACCTATATGGACAGTCTGATTGAGAACAACAGGCTGGCGGGCTGTTCTGTTCAGGTGAAGCTGGCGGATGAGCTGGTGTATGAGTATTATACAGGCTATGCGGATGTACAGAATAAAATACCGATAGACGAGCAGACATTGTACCGGATTTATTCTATGACGAAACCGATTACTGTGACGTCGGCACTGCAGCTGTATGAGAAGGGAGCATTTCTGATGAATGACCCGGTGTCTGCCTATCTGCCGGAGTTTAAGGAGATGCAGGTCTTCGAACAGAATGAGCGGGGAGAGTATATCCTGCGTCCTGCAAAGCGTGAAATCCGTATCAGGGATTTATTCTGCATGACCTCCGGTATGACCTATGACGGCAATTCCTGTCCGACAGAGAAAGCCACGGGAGAATTTCTGAAGAGTCTGTATCAGGAATTTGAGAGGAAAAGCTGCCCGACCCGTGAATTTGTGAGAAGAGCAGCGAAGCTGCCGCTTGCCTTTGAGCCGGGCACCAGATGGAGATATGGTATTTCCCACGATATTCTCGGCGGTCTGGTAGAGGTGCTTTCCGGAGAACGCTTTGGAGATTATGTGAGGAAGCATATCTGTGAGCCGCTTGGTATGCTGGACACAGCGTTTCATATGGAGGAGGAAAAGCTGAAAAGACTTGCGTCCCTGTATACCTATCAGAACGGAGGCATACAGCCGCGCACGGATATTTTTCAGAAGAACTATTTGCTGCGTTCCCTGTGCGAAAGCGGCGGAGCAGGTCTGATTTCCTCGCTGTCTGATTATATGAAATTTGCGTCAGTGCTGACGCGGGGCGGCACATCAAAGGACGGTGTGCGCATTCTTGGCAGCCAGACAATTGAACTCATGCACAGAGACCATCTCGGAGCACTTAAGCCGTATATGGACTGGCCTGTGTTATCCGGCTATAGCTATGGGCTGGGTGTCAGGACGCTGGTTGACCCGGCAGAGGGCGGCGTCAATGGTTCTGTCGGAGAGTTTGGCTGGAGCGGTATGGCAGGCAGCTATGTGGTGATGGATCCGGCAAAGCAGCTGACGATTGTCTATATGCAGCAGCTTGTGCCGAGTACGGAGGAGGACATACATCCGAGACTGAGAAATATTGTGTATGGATGTCTGTAGGCGCTGAAAATATTGGCTGAGATAGAATGGTAACAGTTCAGCCCTCAATTCATAAAAGCGTCTGCTTCGCAGCCGGCGCCGCATCCGCGGCTCATCTTTTATTTCATTTGAGGGCGCTCCGCTCATGCAGGAATGAGCAGAAAGTGCTTTGTGTGCAAGCACCCACGCAT
>JAGANQ010000020.1 GCA_017624115.1 Lachnospiraceae bacterium | reverse complement strand
TTGAATTTTATGACAAACCAGTCCGTTTGCAAAAGGATGATGTGGTAGCCGTTTTCAGCAATGGAATGAGTGAGAGTATTGCATGGAAAGAGATGGAGGATTGCCTGTCACGGAAGAAAAGCTGTAATAAAACGGCATTTGATTTGGTGGAAATGGTAAATCAGAAAAAGGGCGATAAGGATAATGCCAGTGTAATTCTGATAAGGGTTGGAGAATTGACATGAGAAAACAGAACAGTGATTTCGAAGCACGGTTTATTTCAGAAGAAGGAAGTCAATTAAAGAATAGAGATTATTTCGGTTATGTAGAGCTGGACGAATTTGCCTGCTATGTCATAGCGGATGGGATTACGGAAGCCACGGATGTGGAAGGTGCAAGGCTTGCCATTGAGACAGTGATTTTAAGCTTTCAGGAAAATCCCTCTTTGTCAAAGCACGCCATAAAAAGGCTGTTAAAGCAGGCGAACCGAGCATTGCTGGGAAAAGAAAGTGACAGACGGCTGAAAGCGTCCATTACGGTCGTTGTGACAGATTATCAGAAAATGAGATATGGGTATGTGGGAAACACAAGACTCCGCATGTACCGGGGCGGCGCTGTTTACAGGCAGACAAAGGACATGTCCCTTGCCTGGGAGATGGCGGAGCAGGAGAAGATTGCCAAAGATGAATTGATGCAGCATGAAGAAAGAAATAATCTTTATGCTTATCTGGGACAGAAAAAACTCCGGCCCATGATTTCAAAGAAGATAAAGCTGGCAGAGACAGATATGATTGCCCTCTATACAAGGGGAATCTGGGAAAATGTAGATGAGGCGGAGTTGGATGATGTCTTTGCAGATGCGGATAATGTAGTGCAGAAAACGGTGGACGACATTGAAGATTTACTGCTTTCCAGACAGCCGGAAAATCTGGACAATTATACGCTGGCAGTTATCTTTATCAATAAAGTATACCGGAATCCGGAAAGACGCAAGCGTATCAAAAAAATAGTAATGATTACTATAGTTGTTGTGATATTAATACTTGCTGTTTGTGCGGTGCTGTGGTTCCTTCACTATAAAAAGGCACAGCGCACCGAAGACATGAATTATCATTTTACAAATACAGTGGAATATGTCAATACCGGAAATTATGTCAGGGCAAAAGAGGAGTGTGCGCAGGCGCAGGAACTGGCAGAAAAGTTAAGAGACAGCAGCATGAGAAACAGGCTTCAGGAATATTCTCTTGTGATTGAGACGGTACTTCTGGCAGATGAAAGCTACATCAGCAAGGATTATGATACGGCAGAAGAATATTATCTCTCCGCGTTAGACCGTACCAGATATGCGGATAACATAGGAACGGATTACATGGAAAATAAGCTGAACAAAATTGGTGTATTTCTGTCAGTAGAGGATTATCTTGCTTTGGGAGATACGCTTTTAGAACAGGGAGATTATGAAGGGTCAGAAGAAAAATATCTGCTTGCAAAGAAAGCAGCGCTGTCCATGCATGATGCAGAAGGAAAGCAGAATGCCATGGATGCGCTGGAGAAACTCTACGCAGAAGAGGCGGAAGCGAAAAGCGAGATGCAGGAAGAAGCGGACAGTCAGGCGCAGGAAGCGGTTGCAGCCGCCCAGATGGTTGCAGCAG